>JAAFHK010000259.1:0-2749 GCA_013297565.1 Cytophagales bacterium | reverse complement strand
GGGTTTTGCGTGTTAAATAAAACATTTAACAGCTAAAAAAGCCTCAAAAAAGGTATTATACGAAAAGTGAAATTTATTTTATGTAAAATGCAATTTAAAATTTTCAAAATGCTTACACTAAAAAACGCCTAAACTATTGAAATTTAGGCGTTTTTGTGTTAAAAGTGGGACATATAGGATTCGAACCTATGACCCCTACCCTGTCAAGGTAATGCTCTAAACCAACTGAGCTAATGCCCCTTATTTTTGTGCCTACAAAGGTCTTCATTTTTTTGATTTTTCAAAACAAAAAAGCATTTTTTTCAAAAATCTTCCCAAAAGTTTAGTCAATATCAAAACCTATTTCGCAACGTTCGCGCTTGAGCTGTTCCAAACTTTCAAAAATATTCAATTCGGCCACTTTTTGCTCATAACGAACCTTGCTTTGGAGTTTGAAATCCTTGCGAATCATGGCTTCCATAAAACGTCTAATATCAGTCGTGGTTTCGAGAATCAGTCCTGGTACTTGCTTGGGTCTGCCTCGTTCGTCTTTGGCAACCATCGTAAAATAGCTTGTGGTGATGTGCTTGACCGATCCTGTTTTGATATTTTCGGCTTCGCCTCGAAGCCCTACTACCATCGAGGCGTTGCCGACATAATTGACCGAAGCATAGAGCCGCACCAAATCACCGACCTCAACAGGGCGAAAAAAATCTACCTGATCTACCGAAGCGGTAACGCAATAGCTGCCTGCGTGTTTGGTGGCACAAGCCAGCGCCACTTTGTCCATCAAAGCAATCAGGACACCGCCGTGTATTTTGTTTTCGAAATTGGCGTTGTTGGGAAACATCAATTCAGTAAAAACTATTCGTGAATAACTAACAGGTTTATAGATTGTCTGCGCCATATTGGGTTCTTATCTGATTGGTTCGACTCCGAGTTCCACACAAAATTGATTAAAGTTTGTTTAAAAGTCAAGTATTTTGTTAATATTAGCAAAGTTTTTTATTTTATTTCAAAAACTGTTATTTTTTATCTTTTACCAAGTCTAATAATTTGATTTTTCAATTATTTCTCTTATTTTTAGAAATCGAATACGCTTGTAATTATTTTACTCGAAATGACAAAGTTTGATTTTGATTGGCAAAGTATTGATAATGAGAAACTTATAGGAACTTGCTGGCTTCCAGAGAATCAGGTAAAAGCCTTGATCTGCGTGGTGCATGGTTTTGGGGAGCATATTGGTCGTTATGATCAGTTTGCGGGTTTTTGGAACACAAACCAAATTGGGGTGATGGGTTTCGATTTGCGTGGGCATGGGCGTTCGGGCGGAAAAAGAGGAGATACGCCTTCGATGAAGGCTTTTTGGGAAGATATTAGGCAGTTTTTGGCTTTGGCAAGTTCCAAATTTCCTGATGTGCCTTTGTTTCTCTATGGACATAGCATGGGCGGAAATTTGGTAGCCAATTACGTTTTGGAAAAAAAGCCTGATTATTTGAAAGGGGTTATTATGACAAGTCCTTGGTTGCGTTTGGCATTTTCACCGCCTGCTCTGAAAGTATTTCTGGGACAAATCGTCGAGAAAATTTACCCGCAATACACCGAAAAAAGCACTATGGACACCGCAGGGTTATCGCGCGATCTTGAAGTTGTCAAAGCCTATAAAACTGATCCTTTGGCACATAAAAACATTACGGTTCGCTTGTTTGGGACAATTACGCTGGGTGGGAAAAGGGCTATTGATGAGGCGAGTAATTTTTCGCTACCGCTTTTGCTCATGCACGGCAAAGCCGATCCTGTAACTTCCATGTGGGCAAGTCAGGAATTTGGAAAAAAAGTGCAACAAGAATTGATTACAGAAAAATACTGGGAGGGCTGTTTGCATGAGCTACACAACGAACTTAACAGGGACGAAATTTTGGCACTGATATTGGAATGGTTAAACCAAAAACTATAAAATAGCAAAATTTATTACGTTAAAGTTTGTTTTTTGTTAATTCTTTTGCTAAAAAGGCACGATTTTTTTTGTAGAATGTTACAACAATATAAACCCAAAGCTACGGCGGTGGGAAATATTTTTTAGACTTCAGATACCATGAAATTACGATTATGAAGACGCTTGGACAAATATATGGGCTTGTAGGGTTTTGGATTTGCTTGCTATGTTTGGGCTTCCAACAGCGTAGCTACGCCGAAAGTGGCTTTGAGTACAAGCATTATAGCGATACGGCTAAGGTCATGACTTTGGTGCGTAGTGCCAATGTGGAAATAAACAAAAATAATTTGGATCAAGCCATTGTACTTGCCCAACAAGCCGCTATTGCGGCTCTTGAAACCCGTTATATGGAAGGACGCATTACCAGCCTGATGCTTTTGGGGCGCGCCTTTAAACTCAAAAACGATTTGCCCAATGCCCAAAAACATTATTTCGAGGCGCTCGATGTAGCCAGTGATCTGTCGAATTATAATTTTGGCAATCTTTATAGCGAAATAGGGCTTTTGTATCGTGATTTTGGCATTACGGCTAAAGCCATCGAGTATTTTAGCAAAGCCATTCCGCTGGTCGACACCCAACAGGAAAGAACCAACCTTTTGCGCTATATTGCTTTTGCGCACGTAGAACTGCGCGATTACCCTAACGCCCTGGACTATTACCTTCAGCTTTTGGAAATTTATAAAAAAGGAAATAACAAAAACTCGACTGTTTTGACCCTTCGAAATATTGCAGATATTTATAGCAATTTGGCACAACACGATAACGCTTTATTTT
>JAAFHK010000258.1 GCA_013297565.1 Cytophagales bacterium | reverse complement strand
CCCCCGCGAACGTACCGTTACATCAGGATTCAACACCATGCGACCTAAATCGTTGTTCATGTGGTAGTTGAAATCATCATTTTTAAAATATTTGAACCAGTTGAAACGGCGAACTTTATAAGGGCAGTTGTTTGCACAATATTTCGTACCAATACAACGGTTATAAGCCATTTGGTTCAAACCTTCGCTACTGTGCGTAGTGGCTGCAACAGGGCAAACTGTTTCGCAAGGGGCATTATTACAGTGCTGACACATCATAGGTTGGAACACTACTTCTGGCTCTTCAGACACTTTTTCCAATTCTGCATAGTCTTTTGGAGCCCCATTCGAACTATAATAACGATCTATTCTAATCCAGTGCATTTCCCTACGACGAGCAATTTCAGTTTTACCAACCACAGGAACATTATTTTCCAAATGACACGCTACCAAACACGCCGAACAACCTGTACAAGAGTTCAAGTCGATTGCCAAACCCCAATGATGATCAGAATATGGGTGTTTATCAGCCAAATCAGGGTGTCTGTTTTTCCAAAGCGTTTTTTCGTATTCGTTGCGCGCTTCTTTTGGTTTTTTATAACCGTCCGTACCAATATCCCAAAGCGACAGATCATTCGGTTTCGCTTTTTTACCGCCCATAGCAACCATGGGCATATAGCGTCCCGCTTGTTGATTTTTTTGGTATTCCGACAAAATAGTTTCTTGGATAATTGTCTGCCGTCCCATAAAGGTTTGATGCGTTTGGGTTTGGGCTATTTTAGTCCAATCGTTCGCAGGGCTTACACTCACGCCCGCTAACTGTATGTATTCCAAAGAATTATCTTTTACACCAAGCATCACAAAAGCATTCATACCGCCTGCTTCACCTGCTACTTTTCCTGCTTTTTCTGCCGCCCTACCATAACCCAATGCCAAAGAAATGGCGTTTGATGCTTGACCAGGCTGCACCAAAACAGGTAAAGTCATTTCTTGATCACCTACTTTGATCGTTACCAAATCACTACGACCTTCACTTGTTTTTAAATTATTTTGTTGTGCAAATTTTTGCGAAACCGCAACATAATTACCCCAACAAACTTTTGAAATAGGATCAGGTGTATCTTGCAAAATTGGATTATTCGCCTGAACACCCCAGCCCATCAAAACAGGTTCATAAATTACCAACTGCAATTCACTTTCTCCTGCTTTTTTGTAACGTTTCTTGATTTGCTCACCAATAGCCGCTACATCAGTCGAAATACCCATCGAAGTAGTCGCAACTTCTTCTTTAGTTCCGGTTTCTGCTTTTGGAGTTTCCTCTTTTTTAGCGTCTTTGGCTTCTGCTTGTTTTTTGTCTGTTTTGACTTCCTCTACTTTCGCTACTATAGGTTGTGCTATAGTTGCCATCGTTCCGCCCATCAAAATAGATTGATAAGAACCTGCCGAAGTAGGTTGGAAAACGCCATTATGCAAACTTCTTGTCCAGAAACTTTCAAAATCAGTTTCGGCAGTTTGCATACCAAATAGGGTATTTTTCCAATATTCTCTAATATATTCCAAATAAGGTTTGTCCATTCCCGCCCAAACCAACAAAGATTGTTGTGCCTGACGAGTCTCAAAAATAGTCCCTACCGTTGGCTGTGCCAAACTGAAAAAGCCTTTTTTAGGTTCTGCATCATTCCAAGACTCCAAATAATGACTATCTGGACAGTTATATTGACAAAGCGAAGCCGTTTCGTTCAAACGATCCGCAGTTGCTATTGTCAAACTTACTTTTGCTAATGATTCGCCCAAAGATTTGCCTTGTGGGTGATCATAAACAGGATTCGAATTATAAAAAATAATGGCTGAAACTTTACCGCTTTTTACTTCGCCAATAAAATTCAACATTTGTTCATCATTGCCTTGTTTCTGGAACGAAGGTGTATCCAAATTGATCGTTTTGCCGTAATTGCCCAACATATCATTGATCGAATTAACCAAAAGTTGAACATTTACATCATTCGATCCGCTAACTACCAAACTTGCTTTGCCTGCTTGCGCATTTTTCAACAAATCTTTGGCACATTTTTCAACAAATTTGGTTTCTACTTTCCCAGCCCCAACTGTATTTTTGCCTTTTGCCGAAGCAATCGCATCATGCAAAGCTGCTACAACCAAGCCTTCTTCTGAAGGTTGATAAGTTGCTCTGTAATCGGCACTTGCTCCTGTAATTGTCATTAACGATTCGAATTGGTAATGACGGGACATCGTATTTTTGTCTTTCCCTACTTTTCGAGTTTTGGAGTACTGTTTAGTGTATTCTACAGGCGAAAGCCAAGTTCCCAGAAAATCCGCTCCAATACCTACAATCACTTCAGCCTTGCCGAAATCATACGAAGGAAGATTTGCCTTGCTAAATTGTGCTTTATTTGCCTGTAAAATACCATGTGCCGAAACCGCATCATACGTAATATGTTGCACATTTGGATATTTTGCTGCGAAATCGTTAATAACTCTTTTGGTCGAAGGACTCATAAGCGTTTGGCTAACGATCCGAACTTGTCCTCCATTTTGAGATATTTCCGTTAATTTGGCAATAATTTCTTTGTCAATGCTTGCCCAATCAGCCTTCGCACCGCCTTTTGTTGCTTCTTTTGCTTTTTCATTATCATAAAGTGAAAGAACCGAAGCATTCACCCTTGCCGTTGTTCCACCTTTGGTAATCGGGCAAAGATCGTTTCCTGCTACGTGAATAGGGCGACCTTCGCGCGTTTTAACTACTACAGCACAATATTCGCTACCTTCCATATAAGTCGAAGCGTAATAATTAGGTACGCCAGGCTCAATGGTTTCAGGTTTATTGAGGTACGAAACTGCTTTGCGAACAGGTGCTTCGCAAGCCGCCAAAGAAACCGCCGCTACACTAAAGCCCATCATTTTCAAGAAATCGCGGCGTGTAGTGCTGTCTTTTTCCGTATTATCCCCGAAACTATCTTTAATAGGCAAATCTTCGGCAAACTCCTTATCAGCGTATTTTACAAATTCGCTGTCATTGGTGAGTTCTTCGATGCCTTTCCAATATATTTTTTCGTTTTCGTTCGTCATGACTAAAAAGTATGATACTGTGAAATTTAAAATTTTACTATTTGCAGGTCAGAAAACCTACAAAGGCGAATATGCCAAAAAACCTAAAACAAAAAAATGCCCTTGCAGGTCAAAAGACCTGCAAGCACATTATAATATTAATAGTGGCATTTACCGCACTCCAATCCGCCAATATCTTCTACTTTTAGCGGTTTTTTAGACGAAGTTCCGTGCAGTTCCAACAATTTATCGTAATAGGCATTGCCTTTTGCATTTACGTCTGTTTTGCGGTGGCAATCAATACACCAGCCCATAGTTAATATTGACTGTTGTTGAATAACCTCCATGTTTTTCACATCACCATGGCAGTTTGTACAATCCAAACCACCAACTTTTACGTGTTGTGCATGATTAAAATATGCCAAATCGGGCAGATTATGCACCCGAACCCATTGGATCGGTTCGTCATTTTCGATAGCGGCATAAATTTTTTGCATATTAGGTGAAGTTGTTTTAATAGAGTTGTGGCAATTCATACAAATATTTGCCGAAGGAATACTTGCTTGTTTGCTTTTTTCGACCGTTGTGTGGCAATATTTACAATCTATTTCGTAAGCCCCTGCGTGTAATTTATGAGAGAAAGGAATAGGTTGTTCAGGTGCGTAACCTTGTTGAACACCGATAGCCAAAGCACCATCAGTAACAGATTTGGCAACTAAAGCTACAAAAATAAAGGTTACAGTTCCCAAAAATGCTTGGCTACGAACAAATTTGCCTAAGCTAAACTGTTGCGAAACCAATTCTTGGTCTATTTCATCAAGTTGTTTTTCTTTTGCTAAATAGCGGGAAAGTACCGAAGCCAATAAAGTAAGTACAGCAAGCACCAAAACCAACAAAATCACCAAACCAGCAATCACACCCATCAAAATACCTGAATTTTGTGATTTAGCTTCTCCGCCGCCGCCTTCTGTAGTTGCAGTCGTTGTTGTTTGTGCAACATCATGCTTTCCATTGACAACATACGACAAAATAGCATTCACTTCTTCATCTTTCAGGAAGTCGTGATTGGGCATAAATTGTTTGTATTTGTCATAAAGAGCTTTAGCGTAAGGATCACCGCTTTCTATGGTTTTTTGCGGATATTTAATGAAATTTACCAGCCAAGGAAGGGTACGGCGTTCAGTAATCCCTTTCAAAGCGGGACCGACTACTTGCTCATTAATAGCGTGGCATTGCTTGCAGTTGCCATCAAAAAGGGCTTTGCCCTGATCGACCACCGCCGCATCAGCCGAAAGACCGCCAGCCGCAGGAGTCCCTCCTCCGCCCTGATCGGTCGCTTGCGTTTGTTTGGTGGTATCCTTAGCGGCGTCTTGCGCCAAAGTTACGTTAGTGCATACTAAACCACACCACAACAAGCCAAAAAAAACTAACAATAATCTATTTTTCAACATCACAGTAAAAAATTATGTTTCTTATAGGGCTAAAACCGTTGTGAAACCATTGAGTTTTAAGGCAAAAATCATTTTACTAATAGGATTACAAATATAAAGGCATAAGATTCGAATTAGCAATAGTGTTTGTAAAAATTTAAGCAATTTCAGCTAATTTAGAATCAGTATAAATAAGTAAAAAAATCTTGATTTAACATATTTTAGTAAAGCATAAAAAAGCCCACAACAATACAACAGAAAAATCATTTTTCATAATTTTTTTTGAATAAAAATTTCGAATCTCCCTAACATTGTTTCCAAAAGATCGTTAAGGTTTGTTTTTGGTATCAAAAAAGGATACCTTTGTAAAAATTATTGATCATTTTCATCATGGCAACTCGCAGACTGACCAACAAAAAACGCAAAAGTTCCAGAAAAAACAACCGTTTTCGCCTCATGTGGCAACATTTGGTCGAAAGTGGGCGCTTACGCACAAGCTGGGGCGTGCTTTCTATGTTTTTCTCTATTTTCTTGTTTTTTTCCTTTGTTTCCTATTTTTATACTGCCCAAGCCGACCAAAGCACTGTAGATTCCGTTTTGGCGGGGCGCAGAGTTTCGAGTACCGAAGTGCAAAATTGGATTGGTTTGGCAGGGGCTATTTTTGCTAATCTGTTCATTTACAAGGCTTTTGGTGTAGCTTCTTTCCTTTTTTTGCCGACAATTTTCCATTATGGTTATAAAATTACCTACGAACGAGTGGTTTTTGATGAGTGGAAATATCTGAAAATAGCTACTTTTTTTGCTTTTTGGATTAGTACCTTATTAGGGGCTATCTCTATAGATATCGATTCGCATATCCTTAGCTTTTTCTGTGGTGAAATTGGTTTTACGATTGCCAAAGTCATGAATAGTCTGTTTGGTGGGCTTACGTTTTTACTTTTGGCAGTTTCGATTGTTCTGTTCAAAATCCTTAATTTTGGTAATAATTTGGGCATTCCTTTCCTGAATTTTCAAGTTCCTGATAGCATTTTGGAATTGGCAGACCTGATAAAAGGCGTAAAAATACCCAGTATGCCAAAACCTAAAAATAACCCTAATTTTTCGGAAAAATCGGCTAAAGAAAGCAAACCCAAAGAAACACAAGCTGAACAGGCAAATGAAAGGGAAAACGAACAGGAAACGAAACCTGAACGTCCCTCACAACGCTTCAGTTTTGGAAAGAAAGAGGTTGAAATTCAACGATTTACGGAAAAAGAAGAGGCGGAAATTGGCAATGAACTTGATTTGAAAATTCCTTTGAAAAGTAAATTAGCAAAAACGGAACAGCCGAGTTTGGATTTTAATATTGAAGATACCACTTTAGAAGTTGCGGAAACAGTTGAAGATGAGGAAGATGTGGTTGAAGAAGAAGAAGATTTTGAAACTAAAGCAAAGAATCTTTTAAATAAATTTGGGCTTTTTGACCCTACGCTTGACCTGTCGAGTTATCAGTTTCCGCCTATCGAGATCATGAACGACACGCCTGTAAAACGCGGGGGGGTTACGAAAGAAGAACTCGAATCGAACAAAGACCGAATTGTGGAAACCTTGAGCAATTTTGGGATCGGAATTGAACGAATTAAAGCTACGATTGGACCTACTGTAACACTTTATGAAATTGTGCCGCAGGCAGGCATAAAAATTTCGAAAATCAAAAACCTTGAGGACGATATTGCCTTAAGTTTGTCGGCTTTGGGGATCAGGATCATAGCCCCTATGCCAGGTCAAG
>JAAFHK010000257.1 GCA_013297565.1 Cytophagales bacterium | reverse complement strand
CCAAAAAGTAAGCGATTGACTGTAAAAGCATTGCTTTTAGAAGACAAAATGAGTCCGCCTTTGTTTGTTCCTTTGATCACACTTTGTACGTAACTGGTAATATCAAGCGTGCTGTAGGTATTTCCTGCCGAATTATAGTCGGCTTCTAAGGCGGTGGTACTCTGTAATTCTTTTCCCACACGAGCATAAACACCATTTTGATTTCTTAAAATGCGTTTTTGCGCATCAGCATAATAAACCGATAAATAACTTGGTGGAAATTGATTGGGTTTGGCAAAATTCTCATCAGCTATAGGAATGACCAATTCGGCTCGATTGATTTGAACATTTTTGTTATTTTGTTGCAAATTTTTAAGATGCGGAAATTCAATATGCGTCATCACGCCCGATCCTGCCTGTATATGTGCCAAATTACCCGTTCTTTCAGTTCGTATCGAATTGGTTTTATTTAGGGTTTTCAAGAAAGCGCTTTTTGAAAAATCAGGTTTAATAGAACTAAACCATGCAGATCGTTCGCTGACTCTTCCCGAAACGTCAGCCACTAAAGGAAGCGAAAAAACGCGCGAGCTGGTATCCGTGGGCTTATGGTGATAGAAAAAACTAATTACCGAAACGCTGGGATCGAAGCCATAAATAGCTCCGCTTTGCGGCGAAGAAAAGCGCAATCCTAAAAGATAATTTTCAAAAACTTCTACATTTTTGTAATTCGGCTGTTGTAGATTTTGGAAGAGTTGTGTACCAAAAGTTCTATCAAGTGGCAACCATACGTAAAAAGAAGTCCGATTGAGGGCTTTTCGAATATTAGCCGAAGCGATTTTTTGGGACGAAATGGCAATCTGATCAGTGCTTATGTAGTTTTGATCAGTATCAATGGTCGAGGCAACTGTATGAACATCAATCGTTTGCGAAACAAGCGTATCACCATAAGCATAGCCGTAACGCATTCGGACAAACATGGAATCAAGAATGGGTTTGTTTTTAGCACTGTCCAAAAAATTCCAAGCCGTATCCCCGCGCATCACTTTGCTAAAACCCATAGCTCCAATATTTCCAAAATAGGGATCGTCCATATTCCCTGTCAATAAATAACTGCTTCGATTGGTATAAACCGTATCGACAAGGATTACGCTACAAGCAATGCTTGAAGTATCGGTATAGTAAGTGCGAATCAACTGATCGCGGGCTTGCAACTCCAAACCCAGTTCCAAGCTATCATCACAAGCAAACAAAAACAGGATCACTGTTGCGAGCAATCCTGTTAGGGGAAATTTTTTCATGGTAGAAACTAACATCGTGCTTTTTCAAAAAATTACTTTGTAAGCCAAACGCACACTTGCCTTTGGGCGTTGCAAAGTAAATGATTTTTTTTGAAAAAATATTAGTTCATTAAAGTTTGGTATAAGTCAAAATAACGATCAGAACATTCCTGTTCGTTATCGATACTAATTGTTTGCATTTTGTCGGAACTGATGTGTGCCAAAGTACCATTCAGAAGCGTGTCGGTTTGTTCACTGGCAATCACCACTTGATCGGAAAAACGAGAACCCAGTTTAATAAAACCGCTAAAATCGGCTGTTTTTAGATCGCTTAAATCTTCATCTTTTACATCAAACATTTTTGCTTTTTCGATCAGCGAACCATCAAAAGTATGCGAAAAACTGCTATCGTAAATGGTGAAAACCGTTTTGGTTTCCTTAAACATCGGATCGTTTTTGTAAGTTGTTTTTAGATAAACTGGAATTAGGCTGGTAATCCAATCGTTACAATGCACAATATCAGGTGCCCAACCCAATTTTTTTACGGTTTCCAAAACCCCTTTACAGAAGAAAATGGCGCGTTCGTCATTATCTTCAAAAAATTTGCCGTCTTTATTGGTAAGAAAAGATTTGCGGTGAAAGTAGTCCTCATTATCAATGAAATATACTTGCAACTTAGCATTTGGAATCGAGGCAACCTTTATAACCAAAGGCTTCTCTTCGTCCCCAACCGAAATATTAATCCCTGACAAGCGCACAACTTCGTGCAAACGGTTTTTCCGTTCGTTTATTAACCCAAATCGAGGTACTAAGATGCGGATTTCGACACCGCGTTCTTGCATGGCTTGGGGAAGTTTGCGTACATAATCGGCTACGTGGGACTGATTAAGGAAGGGATTTATTTCGCTGGAAACGTACAATATGCGGAATTTTGACATAATCGTTAGAGGTTTAAGTAACCTAATCCGTTGCAAAAATAACGCATTTTTACGAATTTATCCTAATTTTGTTGCAAGAAATTATTTAAAAAAATGAAAACAATTCTTAAAGGCTTGATAATTAAGGGTTTATAGAAAATAGTATTTTATCTAAAATTGATCTATTTCCTAAAAAAAACAATTATTTCATTTTTCCAAATGTTTTTCGTACCTTTGCCGAAAGATTGATAAAAAATTTCATGCTTGTTAATTCATCTAAAATGAGTGATTTAGAACGAAAGATACATACGACTCCGATTGCTGTTATTGGGCTTGGGGCTACGTTTGCTCAAGCCAAAAATCTGGAAGAGTTTTGGCAAAATATTTTATCCGCCAAAGATTGTATTACTGATGTTCCCGAAGACCGTTGGAAAATCGAGGATTATTATGATGCCGACCCAACAAGTCCCGATAAGACCTATTGCAAAAGAGGCGGTTTTATTCCCGATCTCGATTTTAACCCGATGGAATTTGGCTTACCACCAAATATCCTCGAAGTAACAGATGTTGCCCAACTCTTAGGGCTGATTATTGCGCGCGATACACTAAAAGATGCGGGTTATTCGGCTGATTCTCAAAAGTTTAGCCAAAAAGTAAGGGAACGCACAGGCGTAGTATTGGGTGTGGGTGGTGGTCAAAAACTCATCACGCCTTTGGTAAGTAGATTGCAATATCCTGTTTGGAAAAAGGTATTAAAAGCAAGTGGGCTTACAGACGAAGAAATTGAGAAAATAGTTGAAAAAATGAAATTAGCCTACATTCCTTGGGAAGAAAATTCTTTTCCTGGTATGTTGGGCAACGTAATTGCGGGTCGAATTGCCAACCGTTTTGATTTTGGATCGATCAATAGCGTGGTCGATGCCGCTTGTGCCGCTTCGCTAAGTGCCGTTCAAATGGCTGTAAGTGAATTGGTTACGCACAAAGCAGACATGATGCTTACGGGTGGAGTCGATGCAGACAATTCGCCTTTTATGTTCATGAGTTTCAGTAAAACGCCTGCTTTTTCAGAAAGTGGTAATATTAGCCCTTATGGAGCAGATTCGGACGGAATGTTGATAGGTGAAGGAATTGGAATGTTGCTTTTAAAACGTTTGGAAGATGCCGAGCGCGATGGCGACAAAATTTATGCGGTCATTAAAGGTATTGGGGCTTCGAGTGATGGCAAATACAAAAGTATTTATGCACCGCGATCTTCGGGACAGGTTTTGGCAATGCAAAGGGCGTATGAAGAAGCGGGTTATGCCCCACACGAAATAGACCTGATCGAGG
Source organism: Cytophagales bacterium (assembly GCA_013297565.1). Lineage (GTDB taxonomy): Bacteria > Bacteroidota > Bacteroidia > Cytophagales > Thermoflexibacteraceae > JAAFHK01. The sequence goes on along the minus strand of JAAFHK010000257.1, from coordinate 2,753 downwards.
GACACGGAACAGGCACAAAAGTAGGTGATGTTACGGAGTTTGACTCGATGCGGACGGTTTTTTCGGCGAATAATCCCGAAAAACAGCACATTGGCATTGGTAGCGTCAAGTCCCAAGTAGGACACGCAAAAGCGGCAGCGGGTGCGGCAGGCATGGTCAAAGCGGCTTTGGCTTTGTATCACAAAATCCTTCCCCCTTCGATCAACGCCAAACACCCAAATCCAAAATTTGAGATAGAAAAAACGCCTTTTTACGTCAATTCGCAAATCCGTCCTTGGATTCGCAAAAAACACCCACGCCGCGCAAGCGTAAGTGCTTTTGGATTTGGCGGGATCAACGTACATATTGCAATGGAAGAATACCAACCCGAACATTCGCAAGCCTACCGAATGCACCAAAACCATTATTCGATTCTTTTGCAAAACACTGATGCTCAAACACTTGCGCAAAGTTTGGCAAAAGAAATCGAGAATTTGAAAGGCGAAACGGCTGATCAACATTTTTATGATTTGGTCAGAAATTCTGAAAAACCTGTTTTGGCGCACCACGCCCGAATGGGCTTTGTTGCCAAAAGCCAAGAAAACTGTCTTGAATTATTACAAGAAAGCCTTTTTTTATTACAAAAAAATACGAATCACGATTTTTTTGATAATACTTTAAAGGGTATTTATTATAGATCGCACAGTCTGCCCAATACTGCCAAAGTCGTAGCACTTTTTGCGGGACAGGGTTCGCAATATACGCACATGGGCAAGGAATTGGGAACGGATTATCCGCCCATAAGAGAGGCATTTAGGCTCATGGACGAGGAATTTTTGAAAGAAGGTTTGAAACCTGTTTCCGAAATCGTCTATCCAATCCCTGTTCCAGATGAGCAAGGGGTTAAAAACCAAGAAACCGAACTCACCAAAACCCAAAACGCACAGCCTGCGATTGGGGCTTTAAGCGTAGGAATGTTTAAACTGTTACAACAATTAGGTTTAAAAACGGATTTTGTAGCAGGACACAGTTTTGGCGAAATTACCGCACTTTGGGCGGCAGGCGCTTTGACCGATGCCGATTATTTCCGCTTGGCAAAAGCAAGAGGACAAGCCATGATGCCTAACGGAACGGACAGCGGAACGATGCTTGCCGTAAAAGGCGAAGCCCAAACGGTTGCTCAACACATTGCCGGTATCCAAAATGTAGCCATTGCCAACTATAACTCGACCTCGCAGGTGGTTCTTGGTGGGACAACACCTGCCATTCGCCAAGCCCAAGAAAGTTTGCAACAAGCTGGTTTTCAGGTAGTTCCTATTTCGGTTTCGGCGGCTTTCCACACGCCACTGATGCAAGCGGCACAGCAAAAATTTGCTCAAACGATTTTGCAAACCAATTTTCAAACGCCAAAAACGGCTGTTTTCTCGAATACTACTGCCGAAATTTATCCTGCTGATGCTCCAAATATCAAAAATATTTTGCAGCACCATATTTTATACCCTGTTCGCTTTAGAGAACAAATCGAAAATATTTACAAAACAGGCGGTTATATTTTTGTAGAATTTGGACCCAAATCCGTTTTAACTGGTTTGGTGGGCGATATTTTGAAAAATCAAGCACACATAGCCATCGCCCTGAACGCAAGTCCTAAAAAAGATAGCGTTGCCCAACTCAAAGAAGGCATGATACGCCTGCGGGTTGCGGGTGTGAGTTTGCAAGGAAACGATCCGTACCAAATTTTCCAACTAAGGGAAAAAATAAACACCAAATTTGCGGTAAAACTCAACGGTGGAAACTACGTAAGCGAATCTACTAAGCAAAAATTTGAAAAAACTTTGCAAGATGGATTCGTAGTAAATAAATCTGTTGTTGCACCAAATTCTATTTCAGCCAGTAACGGTATAGCCAAAACGCCTGAAAATGGAATAGCAAAAAACCTTGAAAATCAAGCATTTACTACTACGGTCAAAACCGTTGATGTCGATACTACACCAATTTTAAATTATATATACCCTGATAATTCCGATATGGCACTCTCATCGATGCAAGACCAACTCTTGAAACAGTTGGATAGTCGTTTTCAAATGTTGCAAGAATTTCAGCAACAACAGTTGCAAGTTTTCCAACAATTTTTGTTGCAACAGTCGCAAACAGTTCAGGCTTTTGTGCAATTAGTCGGACACGAAATCCAAGTTCTCAAAGGTTTGCCATCGGCTGAACCTCTGGGCTTTTTGCCTTCGTCCGAGCCTGTAGTTGCTCTAAGCAATCCTGAAAACAAAATCATTACGGCACAAACGCAAGAAACAGCACAGCCTGTGGTGAATTTTACGCAAAATGGTTTTAATACCAATAGCAATTTCAATAATTTTTCAAATTTCCAAACCGAAAGCAAAGCGGTAGAAACGCAAATGGTCGTAACACAAACGCCTGTGGCGAAAGTTACGCAACCTGTAGTATCTGCACAGACTGCTCAAACACCTACAGCAACGGCTTCAGCTCAAAGTGCTACGAACAGCGATCCGCGTGTGCAAAATTCGATTTTATCGATTGTTGCCGAAAAAACAGGCTATCCTTCGGAAATGTTGGAACTTTCGATGGATATGGAAGCTGATTTGGGCATTGATTCGATCAAAAGAGTAGAAATTTTTGGGGCGGTTACAGAACAAAACCCTGATGTACAAGGCGTAAATCCGCAAGAAATGGGCGAATTGCGTACTTTGGGCGAAGTGGTAACGTATGTAACAAGCAAAATGAAAGGGGCGATGAACTCGATG
>JAAFHK010000256.1 GCA_013297565.1 Cytophagales bacterium | reverse complement strand
TCCGTACTCAACGAAGCACCAACAGCCGTAATTTTTCCGTTTTCGAAACGAATAGCTCCATTCACAATTTGACCATTTCCTACATGAATCGTGGCATTTTGGATCACAATCGCTTGGCTTTGCGGTTTGGCAGGTGCAAAAACCATGACTTGGGCTTGAAGGCAAAGGCTTCCTAATAAAAGGAATAAAGTAAAAAATTTTTTCATGTTCAGGGTGTTTTTTAGGATATAAAATAATTGGGAAAATGAATGTATACTAAAACTAAATTGGTCGTTGATCTGTAGCATAGGCTTTAGCCTGTGTAGGCACAGACTAAAGTCTATGTTACAAAATTATCTTTTTGGAATTTTGATTTTATCCGCCAAACGGATGGCTTCGTAAGCATTAATAATGCCGCCTGTAATGCTCAATTCCGAAAATTTGACCTTTTCTGAAGGTTCTTCGGCAGGTTTATAGACTTCGTTGGCTTGTGGTTTTACCGTAGATTTGATCAAAATTTCACGCACCTGTGCCGCCGTCAAATGCGGATAATAGGACAAAAGCAATGCCGCTACGCCGCTGGCTACAGGAGCCGCCATGCTTGTTCCACTCATGCCTTCATAGCCTTGATCGGGCGTAGTTGAGTAAATATCCACACCTGGTGCAAAGAGATCAACGGATTTTTTACCGTAATTCGAGAAATTGGCTACCAATTCATCACCGCTTTTCCAAGAAAGTGCGCCCACTTCAAGCCAATTCGCAGGCTCTTTGTTGTCCAAAAACTTACGATTGGGGAAATTGTCTTCAGTATCAATGTTTTTTCCATCATTTCCTGCCGCATGAATGAGCAAAACGCCTTTTGATTCGGCATAACGAACCGCCTCATCAACCAATTTTTTTTCGGGTGAAAAAGACTTTCCAAAACTCATGTTGATCACTTTTGCCCCATTATCAACGGCATAGCGGATCGCATTGGCAATGTCTTTGTCGCGTTCATCTCCGTTTGGAACAGCTCGAATTGCCATAATTCGGACATTTTCGGCAATCCCTTTCATGCCCAATTCATTGGCACGGTTAGCGGCAATAATTCCCGCCACGTGCGTTCCGTGTTTGGCATCTGCGCCTTTTACGTCAGAATTTCCGTAGCCTTTTTCATTTTTGTCCTCATAATTATCCCCAACAATTTTGCGAGGATCGAAATCCAAATTATAGCCGTATTCCAAACCATCTTTCAAATAATCCAGATAGCTTTTGATTCCCGATTCCGAACCGTTGCCTATGACCCGCAAAACCATGCTTTTAGCCCCCAAAACCACCTGATCCTCGCTTTTAATAGCCTCTACTTCTGCTTCAGTAGGTTTTTCTTTGGACAAATAACCCTCTACCAGTTTCAAAGAATTTTTATAGGTATTATAAAAATTTTCGACCATGAGTTTTTGCCCTACAAATTCCTGCGTTTTGGCTTCATAAATTTCTTTGGCTTTTTGAAACATTTTAAATTCGGCTTTGTCTGTAGCGTCCGCCTCGGTTTTACCTTCGTACTTGCTTTTCAGCATTTTATACACTCGCGTAACTTCGTAGGTATCCTGATTGATGTTTTTACCATCTTTTCCACCAATAAAATTCCAGCCGCTTGTATCATCTATATACCCGTTTTTGTCATCATCAATGCCATTATTGGGAATTTCTTTTTCATTTTTCCAAACTTTGCCTTTCAAATCCTCATGCTCGATATCCACTCCCGAATCAATCACGGCTACCACTACAGCCTCTGATTTTTTACCTTTCAAAAGTTCTTTGTAGGTTTTTTCTGTACTTACGCCTTGCACTTTATCAACCGCAGGATCGAGGTTGAACCAGTTTTTTGGGGCTTTTTTCGTAGTATCTTGGAAAACAACCAAAGGTTTTTTCGAAAGAATGTGTTTGGGTATAGACTCTGCAAAACCCAAAGAAGCTGATGCCATCATAGCACCCGCTAACAGACTAACCATTATTTTTTTTTGCATAAAAAATATAAATAATAAAATAAAAATAAGTTTTTTGTGAATTTAAACCTTGCGGGTTTTCGCAACTCGCAAGGTTTTTAGTTTTTTAAACCTCTGCCGTTGTCCGTGTCTTCACGGACGACCTTAATAAATCGTCCGTGAAGACACGGACAACGGCAGAACCTTATAGGTTTTTAATAAATTTTTTTAAACCGCAGGACTTTCAGGCATGGGCGGCAGCGCCTCACTTTCTGCATTTTTCAAGACCTCGATTTCTGTAACCAACAGCGTGATCTGATCTTTTTGTTGTTGAATTTGTTTTAAAAGTTCGGCTTTTTCTGCTTCTAAAGCCGCTACTTTTTCCTTCAAAGCTACATTTTCCTTTTCCATTTCGTTTATTTTGGTTTTATTTTTCCAAGAGCCAAAAGTTTGTAACGTTTTGAGTTCATTCATGATCGCAGGGATTTTATGCACCAAACCTCCGTCATGTTTGCCTGTAAAAGTAATTTGACGTTCTTGTTTGTCGCCTTCGGCATCTCGAATAAAAAACTTTAAGACCCGATAAATGCCTTGCGATTCTTCTCTAAGAGCAGAACCTTCGACCGTAAAATTGCCATACGTCATTTCACAAAGTTTTTTGTTCAGATCATAAATCCGATAAATGTGCGGGCTGTGTCCGCTACCCAACATTTGATCAAAAGTATGCGGCTCGACTTCTATCTTATAAAGCGGGTGAGCATTAGGCGGTGCTTGGTTTGGGTGATTGTCCCAGCGCACCGAAAAATCGTCATAAACAGTGAATATGTCCATGGATTTAGCGTTTTTATAAAAACAAAAATTTTAGGTATAAATTCTTTAGACCGAAAAATAGGAAAGAAATTGTATTTTTTTCCAAAAAACATTTCTTTTTTTTAAAATTTCAAAACACGAATGGCAGTTCCCCACATAAAAAGCGAAATGGCGTTGCGCACTTCTTCGGCTTCTATGCTCACTTCCAAGCCTTCTTTTTGCAAAGCGGGCGGCATCTCGACAGGTCGCCACTGCTTGCCATCATGCCCAATAATTCCCCAAAAACCCGTACCAAGTGATTGGTAGGCTACTTTTCCTTTGATTTTCATAAATGTTTATTTTTAGGTGATTAGCCACAAATATACGAACCGCAAGCTAAAAAGTACATAAAACGCAAAAAGGTCTTGAAAAAACAGTTTTTTGGTATAATTTGCACAAAATAAAAATGTTTCAAACAAGCAAAAAGGCTGTATGTTTGAAACATTTTTTCTATAAAAATACAATTTTACCGCAAACGATCTGCCGATTTGACCAGATTATCGTCCTTGCGAATAAAACGATTTGCCAAAGAATTGAACAACATGGCGGAAATAAGGGCATAAAAACCGATTCCAAAATTGCCTTGTGGCGGCAAGCTAAAAAATTTCTCTGCAACGCCAATAATTTGATACGTGCTAAGTCCCAAAAGCACCACCATTAAGAGTGTATTCAAGAAATTGAGTTGCATTTGGCGAAAACGGTTGCCGTAACTAAACAAGGAGGTAAAAGCCACCAAAGAACTCACAATAGCTAAAATTCCCAAATAAACGGTTGTGTTATTGGTTACGGATTGGTTTTGTTTGAGATATTCGAGTTGCCAAGCGGTCAAACTTGCCCATTCTGCGGTTTGCGGATTGGATTTGTACCAAAAAGGAAAAAACAAAGAAACAACAAGGCTACTGCCTACCAAAAACAAAAAAATGGATTGGATACGTTGGAGCATACGAAATAAATTTTACTAAGAAATTGGGTTAATTGGTTTAAAATTCGAGTCTTTCTTCTACAAAATACTCCGTGCTTGCATATTCAAAATCCAAACGGACTATCCAAACGCCTTTTTGGAGAGTTTCGAGTTTTTCCAAAACAAGGTTTTGGTTAGCGAGTTGGAAAGGCACGGAAAAATCGAGTTCGAGGTTCGAAGGACGGAAAAAATGCACTTTGCCTTTGAGTTTGGCATATTCCAAACTATCAGGAAATTGGATTTTTAAGGTATTCTTTGCAGGAAAAAATTGTATTTTTTTCTGAAATTCCTCACTGCGTTTTAGCTTTTCAATTTGGTTTTGGTATTTTATTTCCTGTGCATAATAATCTTTAGAAACCAAATCTACAGGGCTTTGAAAGCTACGAAATACCATTGATAAGATAAAAATGGCGAAAGCCGCAAAAGTTAGGATAATAATTAGCGGGACAATATTGATTTTCATAAGTTTTGTGCCTTTTGGGACATTAATTTTCGGTACAAAATTAATGTTTTTTTCCTAAGTCTTTCAGAAAAAATAAGCCCAAAAATAAAATATTTTGTAGATAAAAATTTGGAAAGTATTTGTTTTTTTCTAATAAACCTCTAACTTTGCGGGTTCAAAACCTAAAGGCAACTCGAATGACGTTCAAGAAGAATAAAAAGATCACCAACGACTTTAACAGGATCACCATCAGTTTAGCCTCTCCCGAATCTATTTTAGAGAGTTCGCACGGCGAAGTTACTCAACCCGAAACCATTAATTACCGCACTTACAAACCCGAAATGGGCGGTTTGTTTTGTGAGCGCATTTTTGGTCCCGTCAAAGATTGGGAGTGCCACTGTGGTAAGTACAAAAGAATCCGCTACAAAGGTATCGTTTGCGACCGTTGTGGTGTGGAAGTTACCGAAAAAAAGGTACGGCGCGAGCGCATGGGACATATCCAATTGGTTGTTCCTGTGGCGCATATCTGGTATTTCCGTTCTTTGCCCAATAAAATTGGGTATTTGCTGGGACTCCCTACCAAAAAACTCGATCAGGTTATTTATTACGAACGTTATGTGGTCGTGCAACCTGGTGTGAAAGAAGCGGACGGCGTGCAGCGAATGGACTTCCTGACGGAGGACGAATACTTGGACATTATGGACAAGTTGCCGCGCGAAAATCAAATGCTTGACGACAAAGACCCAAAAAAATTCATTGCCAAAATGGGGGCAGAGTCCTTGCAAATGCTTCTGGAACGAACCGAACTTAATGAACTTTCGTATGAACTGCGGCACATGGCGGCTAATGATACTTCGCAGCAGCGAAAAGCCGAAGCCCTCAAACGTCTGAAAGTAGTCGAGGCTTTTAGGGAAGCGCATACACGCATCGAGAACAAACCCGAATGGATGATTATTAAAATGGTGCCTGTCATTCCGCCCGAATTGCGTCCGCTTGTGCCGCTTGACGGGGGACGATTTGCCACTTCTGATTTGAACGATCTCTACCGTAGGGTAATTATTAGAAACAATCGTCTGAAAAGACTCATCGATATAAAAGCACCAGAGGTGATTTTGAGAAACGAAAAACGTATGCTTCAAGAAGCTGTTGATTCGCTTTTCGATAACTCACGTAAGGTAAATGCTGTGCGTTCGGACGGAAACCGTGCTTTGAAATCTTTGAGTGATATGCTCAAAGGCAAGCAAGGACGTTTCCGCCAAAATCTTTTGGGTAAAAGGGTAGATTATTCAGGTCGTTCGGTAATTGTTGTGGGACCTGAACTCAAACTGCACGAGTGCGGCTTGCCAAAAGATATGGCGGCTGAACTCTTTAAGCCCTTTGTTATCCGAAAATTGATCGAAAGAGGCATTGTAAAAACGGTAAAATCGGCGAAAAAGATTGTAGATCGCAAATCGCCTGTAGTTTGGGATATTTTGGAAAATGTGTTGAAAGGACACCCAATTCTCTTGAACCGCGCCCCTACTTTGCACCGTTTGGGGATTCAGGCTTTTCAACCCAAATTGATCGAAGGAAAAGCGATCCAGTTGCACCCCTTAGTTTGTACGGCATTCAACGCCGATTTTGACGGTGATCAGATGGCGGTTCACGTTCCTCTTGGGCATGAGGCAGTTTTGGAAGCATCTCTTTTGATGTTAGCTTCGCATAATATTTTGAACCCTGCGAACGGTGCGCCTGTAACTGTTCCTTCACAAGACATGGTTTTGGGCTTGTATTATTTGTCAAAAGGCAAAAAAACAACGCCTGAATTTAAGGTAAAAGGCGAAGGCATGACTTTCTATAGTGCCGAAGAAGTGATTATCGCCTTGAATGAAGGCATGATCGACAAGCACGCTTATATCAAAGTGCGTGCTTCGGTTCGAAACGAACAAACAAACAAATTGGAAACCAAATTGATCGAAACTACAGTCGGTCGTGTGATTATCAATCAGCACGTACCTGCCGAAGTGGGTTTTATTGATAAGGTTTTGACCAAAAAAGAATTGCAAAAAGTAATTTCCTATGTGTTTAGTGTGGTAGGCAT
>JAAFHK010000255.1 GCA_013297565.1 Cytophagales bacterium | reverse complement strand
CCGATACGTGGCAAATTGTTTGGCTCTGTAAGAATTTTCACCCACAAATGCCAACCTTGCTCCATTTTCGTACCATTCTACTTTGGCGTTACTGGCGTTATACGTTAGTTCGAGCAATGCGGAAATATCCCGAATATCACAAAATTCGGTCGGGCTTTGGGTACTTAGCTTGGCTTGCAGTTGGGCGCTACAGTTCAAGCGAAGTCGCACAGGATAGCTCAAAAGCGTCAGATCGGGCAAAAGTGGATTGGTAGAAGCACAAATGTACGTACCAATATCTGCTTTTTGAAAACTCGAAATGCGATGGTGTTCCGTTAGACTTGTCGAAATAATATTGCCATCTTTAGTCCATTGATACTTAGTCGAGCTACTACTTGTATGCGCCCAAACCTGAAAAGTTTGTCCCACTTCTACAAATTTATCTTCTTCCAAACCTCGCCTGTCTTGCGGAGCATAACTAAAATATCGGTATTGGTTGGCAACCAAAGGTTCGAGATGTTCAAAACCTAATTTATTGCTATGAATGGTTAATTGTTTGAGGTTTCGCATTTGTGCGATTGTACCTGTATGGGTCAGAAAATTATCACTTAGATCGAGTTTTTCCAAATTTTTCAGTTCATGCAAATCCGAAGGAATCTGGCTTAAAAAATTATCGGCAATTTTTAATTCGGTCAAATTGCTCAATTTGGCAATAAAATCAGGCATTTGTGTAAAATTATTTCCCGACAAATCCAAAATGCTTAAGGATTTCCAGCCTTCTCCTGAAGGATTGGGGATTCTGTCAAGTTTATTGTCTTGCAAAAATACACTGCGGATATTGGGCAAATAAGCAAGGCTATCAGGCAGTTTATCGAGTTGGTTTCGAGAAAGCCAAAGCGTAGTTAGTTTTTGGAGGCGATGAATGGCATTTGGCATTTCGGTAAATTGGTTATTGTCCAAATCCAAAATTTCCAATTTTCGCATACCCAAAAAATGAGATAAAATACTGCCTTTCAGTTTATTATCAGCCAGTTTTAAGATTTTAATTTCCGACATAATAAAAGCCGTATCAAAACGCAAAAGCGAAGACGACAGCGTTCCTTGCAAATTGTTATTGGAAAGATTGATTTCGACCACCTTATTTCCTTCCATTTTCACTCCGTACCACTCCCGCACAGGCTTTTTGGTGTCCCATTGTACGTGCCATTGGCTACCATTCGTAGCTGACATAAAATGAATCAAAACCATCGAGTCTAAAGACGCACTATTCCCCGAATTTTCCAAAAAAACATAACCCGCAGTATTGGCATAAATCCCGCCTTGCAAACCGTCCGCCACAACCAATTCGCCCACCACGGCAAAATTGGAAAACTCACCACCCGAAGAAAGCTGTCCGCCCGAAGATTGTACTTGAGCAGTCGTTTTATTTGCAGTGGAAAATTCTGTCGTTTGTCCGTAGGTATTTTGGCTAATATTCAAGAAAAAAATGCCCAAAAAAAGGCATAAATAGTTGTAAAGTTTGTGATTCATATTGCGATTCGATAAAATGAAAAGACCCACTTAAGATTACTGAAAAAACAATCGATTCGTTACAAAACGATTGTTTTTTTTCAAAAATATCATTCTTTTTGAGGTTTTTTAGAAAAAACAGTTTATTTTTTTTCTAAAAACTCATTTAGTTTTTTCTCATAATCTTCGCGCGTGTTGGTAGGGCGTTCGCTAACGGCTTGTGTAGCAAAATTCTCGATCTGAAGTTTGGTACGAGTTGGGTACGCAAATTGGATTTGGAGAAAATCTGCCAATTTACGAACTTCCAACAGTATTTCATGCCTTGCTTTGAGTTCAGCTGCCATATCTGGCACAGGATAATAGGTATTGAAAAAAATGGTGTAAGCCCCATGATTGATGTTAAAAAGATTAACCAAACTCAAATCGGCTTGGGCGAGAGGGTGATTTTCAATAATTTTCCGAAGTCCTGTAATAAAAACCTCGATCAGGTCTGGAGGAGTATCGATAGCCAATTCCAAATCGACTTGCAAACGGCGAAACATTCTCATGCCCAAATTGTCAATAATGGTATCTGCCATTTTGGAGTTTGGTACGGAAATAACCGAGTTATCCATAGTCCTGATCCGTGTAGAACGGAAACCAATTTCCTCGACTACGCCCCTAAAATCAGGCGTAACTACTATGTCGCCAAGTTGGAAAGGGTGATCTACAAAAATCATCAAAGAGCCAAAAAGATTTTTTAAAGTATCTTGTGCCGCCAAAGCGAAAGCCAAACCGCCAATAGAAAGTCCTGCCACCAAACCTGTTACATCAAAACCTAAGTTGTTGAATATCAATAACAAAGCAATAATAATTACGAAGGCTTTTAGGCTTTTTTGGAGAAGCGGAGCAAGCTGATTGTCGAGTTGGGTTTGGGTTTTTTCGGCTATTCGTAGAAAATAATAATGAAAAACATCAACCAAACGGTAGCAGACAAAAATGGCGAAAAAAGGCCAAAGCACCTTAAAAGTAGCCGTAACATAATGAGAAAGTGGGTAGGGGAATTGCAAAAGGCGAGAGGCGAGCATGAGCCAGAGAATGACCAAAAGCCGAGTGAAAGGGCGTGAAACCGAATCGATGAATTTGCGAGCTACTTCATAACCAAAACGCTTGAGAATACTGCCAATAATTCGTTGGCTTAGATAAAGAATAATGAAATAGCCTAAAATACTAACCAATAAAGCACATACAATACCTATATATTGCCATATATACAAACCAAAATACCTGGTTTGGTTCGCCCCAAGTGTCTTATCGAGCAGTTTTCCCGTACCAAAAGGATAGGTATGATCATAAAGTTCAGGAATGAGATTGGTCGTATGGCGAGAGTAAAGCCATCGATGCCCTATCTTTTCAAGATAAATATCAGGATAGTTTTTATCCAAAACGTAAGTATGGCGATTTCCACTCAAAGAATCGGCATAATTAGGCTCTTTAGGAACTTTCTGGAGATCGATATAAATTCCCAAACCATCAAAAATTCTTTTCAATTTGATTGCTCGATCCTCCATTTCCTCAACCGTAAAACGGTCGTCATAATACAAGGCTTTGGCGGAAACGTGCGGTCTGTAATTGGGTTCTTCCAAATATTTTAGGTGGGTTTCGAGCGCATAGCGAGGCGTACTTAAGTTGTACTTTAGGATTTGGGCTTGCACCAAATTTGCGTAAAGCCCAAATAAAAGAAAAAACAGAATTTTAGTTGTTTGTTGTAACATATATATATCAATGGTAACATTAAAATGAATTTGTACGGCGAACATTCTTGATCGCCACAAACCAATTTAGTTTTAGTAAGCACCTGAACAAAAATATTTGTGTATTTTGTAACATAGGCTTTAGCCTGTTAAGTATTTGATTTTCAACGAATTAAACAACAGCACAAGGTAAAGCCTATGCTACAATTTCGTTTGTCTTAGTGCTTATAAAACCTTTTCCAAATATTTCCAAACCGTACCTGCCACTATTTTATGTCCTTCGGCAGATGGGTGTATGCCATCGGGCAAATTTAAGTTGGGATCACCGCCTACGCCTTCGAGCAGAAAAGGAATCAAGACCAAATTGTATTCTTTGGCTATTTCAGGGTATATTTTTCGAAATTCGCTTGCATATTTTGCTCCCATATTGGGTGGAACTTCCATACCTGCCAATACAATCCGAACTTCGGGATACTTTGCTCGCAATTTTGTAATTATTTCTTTCATATTTTGGCGAGTTTCGGCTGGATCAATGCCCCGCAAACCGTCATTTCCGCCCAATTCCAAAATAAAAACATCAATTTTTTGTTTTAGCATCCAGTCCAGTCGGTTTTTGCCCGATGAAGTCGTTTCTCCACTCAAACCTGCATTTTTAACGTCATAGGGCAAATTTAGGGAGTCTATTTTTTCTTGGATCAAGGCAGGAAAGGCTTGCGAACTTTCCAAACCAAAACCCGCCGTTAGACTGTTCCCAAAAAATAAAATCGTTTTATAATTTGTTCTATCAATCTTTTTTGAAGTAATAGAATCCGCCTTTTTCGTCTGAATTACCTGTTTTTCACCACTTTCATGGTTCGAACACGCCCCAAGTATAAAGCAAAACAAAAGGTAAAAAAGTTTCCTCATATTGATTTTAAATAAAAAATAAATTACCTTTGCAAAAAAATAGCTTTTGTCCTCATAGTTCAATGGATAGAATAGAAGTTTCCTAAACTTTTGATGTGGGTTCGATTCCCGCTGAGGGCATTTCTTGGTACAAAAATAGGAAATGCTATTTCTAAACCCAAAATTATTTAATTCAAATTATGAAAAAAGAAACCACTCGACAAAAAAAAGTTGCCAAACTTTTACAAAAAGAAATTAGTGAATTGTTTTTGCGCAACCGTCAGGAGTTTTTTGGCGATGAAATGGTTACGATTACGGCTGTTAGACCCGCACCAGATTTGAGTGTGGCAAAAGTGTATTTGAGTTTTTTCAAACCCGAAAGCGGAGCAGATTTGCTCAAAAAACTAAACGAAAATCAAAAAAATATCCGACACGCCATTGCTACCAAACTACGAAACGAATTACGGATTGCCCCGCATTTGAATTTTTATATTGACGATACCCAATCTGAAGCCTATAAAATGGATTATTTGTTGGATTCCTTGCGTATTCCGCCCCCAAGTGCCGACAAATTCAATCCCGCCGACTATAGTGAAGAATATGATCCAAACGATAATGATTAAAGTAATTTGCATAACGCCCTTTAGGGTGTTTATAATTACTTGAAAATCAATATGTTAGCCTAAAGAGTAGGCTACAGATTTATTTATAAACCTTATTAATTCAAAAGAAAAAAGGCTCAAAATTCAAGAAATTTTGAGCCTTTTTTCTTTTAAGACATTCTGTCATAGGCGTACTTCACCACGACCACCAAAACCAATAAACCGACCACCCAAACGACAAGGCTTTTGATGAAAGCAAAGGCGATACTGATCACGAAAAAAATACCAATAGCCAAAAGGACTAATTTTAGGATCGAACTCATACGTATAAAAAGGTTTGGTTAATGCAAGTAAGACGTAAAAATACCCAGTAATGTTGTTTCGGATTTTCATTTTCGCAAGTTTTGTATAGTATTTTTATATCTCAATCCCAATCACCATCACATCATCGGTTTGCTGATGATCTCCTTTCCAATCGTCAAAAGCCTGTTCAAGACGCTGTTTTTGTGCCCACATGGGCAAAGTCTGGATTTCGGCTAAAAGTTCTCTAAATTTTTGGCTTTGAAACTTACGGTCGCGGTCGCCACCAAACTGATCTTTATACCCATCACTCGAAATATAGAATTTATCACCTGTTTTTAAACTGATTTCATTAAGTTCATACGTTTTTTCGCGCGGACTCGCACCGCCTATCGAGGATTTGGAAGGCTTAATTTCTTCTAATTCTCCCTGACTATATTTATATAAAGGAATTTTCGCCCCTGAAAACTGTAGCTTTTTATTTTCAAAATCAAAAATCATGACCCCAATATCCATACCATCATTAGTTTTCATGCCAGCATTACTATTATGTAAGGTCGAGATGATTTTATAATCCAATTCATATAAAATTTTGTCCGCCTGAAAAACTGAATTGGTACTAATAATTTCACTTAACAAAGTATTTCCCAAAACAGTCATAAATGCCCCTGAAACGCCATGCCCCGTACAGTCTGCCGCACACACTATTTTCAAGGTGTCGCTAATTGCCGCAAACCAATAGAAATCCCCGCAAACAATATCTTTTGGGCGGTAGATAATGAATGAGTCTTTAAAATGGTTTTGGAAAAAAGCCTCCTCAACCAAAATTGCCGTTTGTATGCGTTTGGCGTAGCGAATACTGTCCAAAAACGATTTATTACTTTTTTCAATTTGTTCTTTTTGGCTTACCACTTCTGCCGTTCTTTCGATTACTTTTGCTTCCAATTCCTTGTTTTTTTCTTCAATTAGCCGTTTTCTTTCTATTTCTTGCTCTTTTTCGAGTTTCGCTTGGGCAATGATTTGTTCGGCAAGTTGTTTCCTGAACAGGTTGATCCGATCTGCCAAACCGACCGAAAAAAGCGAAACTTGCAGAAGCACCGCCAACTGCATACTGTACTGCGTAAGCGGATTATGCACCACTATCGATACCCTTTCCAAAGCAAACACGATTCCACCAACTAAAAGCAAAATATTGGCAATGAGGAAAAAACGGGCTGGCGTAAAACCTCTGTAAATGCAAAGTATAGTTACATAGACCAAAAAAAGAAAAATACCTGCCGCCGCATAA
>JAAFHK010000253.1 GCA_013297565.1 Cytophagales bacterium | reverse complement strand
ATCAAAGATGTTTTATTTTGGGCTTATTTGAATGGTATGCCCAAAAGTAGAGATATTGCTTTGGATATTGATAAAGAATTGGGCTTAGAAAGCACCATAACAGGAAAATATAATTATGTGCAAGGTTATAAAAAAGGCGGCGCAGAAAATTATTATACCGAAAAAGATAAACTCAAGTATGCACCTGCGTCAGATTTGGGCAAGCAATATAAAGGAGCAGGATTGGGCTTAAAACCTGCCTATGAACCTATTATTTTAGTCCAAAAACCTATAGAAAAAGGACTAAACGTAGCCCAAAACATGATAAAATATGGTACAGGTGCTTTGAATGTAGAACAAACTCGGATTCCATACGAAAAAGATGAAAAAAAAGTAGGACACAACCCACACCCAGACGGTAGAGTGAGTTCGAATATTGTACGAACAGATGATTTTGAAGATGGGTATGACAAATTTTTTGTTGTCCCAAAGGTGAGGCAAAAAGCAGACCAGTACAACCATCACCCTACTTTAAAACCAACGGATTTGATGCAACATCTGGTAAAATTGGCAAGTTTTGAAGGACAAACTATTCTCGACCCTTTTATGGGAAGTGGAAGCACGGGGGTTGCAAGCCTACAATTAAAAAGAAAGTTTGTAGGGTTTGAATTAGCACCCGAATACTTTAAAATTTGTGAAAAGCGAATCAGCGCAGTAGAGAATGAAACGCCAATAGGTTTGTAACAAATAGAAACAGCTAATTTTACTCAAAACTTGACAAAAAGCCAAAATTTATTATTAACAAACTTTAACGGCACAATACCTTAACGCTTTTTGGATTTTGTCGTTAGTTAAAATATAAAATGGGAAGACTAACTCAATTTTTTAACTATGCAAAATACAGTAAAAACTTTTTTGATCGCAATTTCGGCGGGTTTTGTAGGAGCTTTTGTGTATCAATATTTTTTTTCTGGCAATACGCAACATTCTGATAACCAATTAGTTAATCATTCAAATAGTTCGGTTCAGTTTGCCGATTATCGCCAAGCTGAAAATATCACAAGGCTCGTACAAAGTGTGGATTTCGTCAAGGCGGCGAGCATGAGTACCAACAGTGTAGTCTATATCAAAACGGTTTCTTCCCAACGTCAAACGCATACGTGGTTTGATATTTTTTTTGGCAATGGTGGTTCAGATCGGGTTTTGGGATCGGGTTCAGGCGTAATTTTTAGCAAAGATGGTTACATTGTTACCAATAATCACGTCATTGCCGATGCTTCGGGCATCGAGGTAGTGCATAACAAACGAACTTACCAAGCCCAAATTGTCGGTGTCGATCCTTCTACGGATTTGGCTTTGCTCAAAGTAAATTCGCAAAATTTGCCAGCCATCAAAATTGCCTCCTCCCAAACCATTCAGGTAGGAGATTGGGTTTTGGCGGTTGGGAATCCATTCAATCTGACTTCTACCGTTACGGCGGGGATTGTGAGTGCGAAATGTCGAAATATTAATATTGTAGAAAGCCAATTCCCTATTGAGTCTTTTATCCAAACCGATGCCGCAATTAATCCTGGTAATAGTGGCGGGGCTTTGGTCAATTCGAACGGTGAATTAGTGGGCATCAATACCGCAATTCTTTCAAAAACAGGTTCTTATGCGGGTTATGGTTTTGCTATTCCTTCAGATATGGTTGTCAAAATTATTGCTGACTTAAAGGAATACGGACAAGTTCAGAAAGCCTTTTTGGGGGCAGAAATACAAGATATTGATGAAAAAATTTACGAAAGTTTGCAACTCGATGATATTTCGGGAGTGGTTATAAGTTATGTGGATAGCGAAGGGGCGGCAGGAAAAGCAGGCTTGCAACGCGGAGATATTATCCTCAAAATCAATAACATAACCATAGACTCAAAAGCAAATTTTGATGAGCAGATTAGTTACCGAAAACCTGGTGACAAGGTAACAATCCAATACAAGCGGGAGGGAAAAATAAAGGAAAAAGAGGTTCAACTGACCAATATAGAAGGAACAACTACCTTGCTAAAAAGGGAAACTTTTAAAGCCGCGAGTTTGGGGGCGGAATTGGAAAGTGTGCCAAAAGTCGAACGCAATAAACTGGGAATCGAGGGTGGAGTTCGAATTTTGAAAGTCGGTAGAGGTTTGATGGCTCAAATGCAACTCGAAGAAGGATTTATAGTTACAGACATCAACAATCGTCCGATTGAAAATCCCGAAGAATTGGTAACAATTTTGGAAAGAATCAGAGGAAGGGTGATTTTGAGAGGAATGAATAAAAATGGAGCAAGGCGAAGTTTTCAGTATTTATTTTAAAAAATATTTTTCATAAGTTTGTAAGTTTAGGTTTATTCAAACACACAGCCTTCCCAAAATCTTTGATCTTGGAAAGGCTTTTCTTATGTGGTTTGGATTTACCAAACTTGAATTATTAAGGTGAATCAAGGGTTCAGATGATGGCTTCCCAAAGCACCTCGACAGCGTGTAGGGCGTGCCGTCCTGTACCGTCCTTGATCTGGTGGCGGCACGAAGTCCCCGAAGCCACAACGATCACATTTTCAGGCTGTTGCCGAACCGTTGGGAACAAAACCAACTCGCCAATTTGCATCGAAACCTCGTAATGTTCCGCCTCGTACCCAAACGATCCCGCCATACCACAGCAGCCCGAAGGAATCAGTTGCACCTCGTAATTTTCGGGCAAACTCAAGGCACGTTTGGCATCAGCCATATTCGACAGGGCTTTTTGGTGGCAATGCCCATGCAATTTTACAAGGCGTTTTTCTTTCGTAAAATGTTCAGCCCCGATATTGCCTTTTTGCTTTTCTCGTGCGATAAATTCCTCGAACAAAAGGGCATTTTTACCCAATTTTTCGGCATTTTCTCGCAAATGTGGCGGCACAAGTTCCACATAATCGTCCCGAAAACTCAAAATTGCCGAAGGCTCAATCCCGATCAAAGGCGTTTCTGCACTTACGATATTTTTCAGGAAATTTACGTTTCGTTCCGCTATTTCCTTTGCTTGTTTGACCAAACCCTTCGAAAGTTGCGTTCGACCGCTTTCTACGTGCGGAGGCAAAACGACTTCATAACCCAATCGATCCAACAGTTTGCAGGCTTTTATGCCAATTTCGACATCATTATAATTCGTAAATTCGTCCGCAAACAAATAAACTTGCCCTTTGTATTTTTGGGTTCGAAATTCAATTTCTTTCAAACGGCGCGTTTCGAACCAATCTTTGAAAGTCATTTTGTACAAAAGCGGAATACTGCGCTGGGGCGCTACGCCCATAATTTGTTTGCCCAAGTTTGCCGTTAAGTGAGTGGAAAACAGGAAGTTATATATTCTTGGAAACATAGCGGCAAGGCGCGTATTCATGGCAAAATTCCCAAATAACCACGAACGGAACGGTAAGCCATGCTGTTCGTAATAATGTTGCGTAAATTCGGCTTTGAGTTTCGCCACATCTACGTTCGAGGGGCATTCGGCTTTGCAGGCTTTGCACGAAAGGCACAAATCCATCACTTCTTTGACCTGTGCCGAGTCCCAAGCGTTCGGATTTTCCGAATAAGTCAAAACTTCCCGCAACACATTTGCCCTTGCTCGTGTGGTGTCCTTTTCGTTTTTGGTTGCCATATAACTCGGACACATCGTGCCGCCCGACAGGTGCGTTTTTCGGCAATCGCCCGATCCATTGCAAAGTTCAGCCGCCCGAACTACGCCTTCAGTTCGACTGAAATCGTAGTAGGTTTCATAATTTTGCGGTTTTTCGCCGACTTTGTAACGCATATTTTCGTGGATCGGCGGGGCATTGACGATTTTATTGGGGTTAAAAATTCCTTTTTCGTCAAAAACCTGTTTTACTTCCTGAAAAAGGGCATAATTTCGCCCACCGACCATCAAAGGGATAAATTCCGCCCTTGCGCGTCCGTCCCCATGCTCACCACTTAACGAACCTTTGAATTTTTTGACCAATTCAGCCACTTCCTTCGTAACCGTCCGCATCAGTTGCACGCCTTCGGGCGTTTTGGCATTGATGATCGGGCGCAAATGCAATTCGCCTGCACCCGCATGGGCATAATGCACCGAATAAAGCCCGTATTTTGCCAAAATTTCATTAAATTCCTTAATATATTCGGGCAAAGCCGCCACCGCCACCGCCGTATCTTCGACCACCGAAAGCGGACGCGCATCACCCGCCAAATTTGATAAAAGTCCCAAACCCGCTTTTCGCAAATTCCAAACTTTTTTCATGTCCTCGCCCCAAACCATCGGAAAATGGTAGCCCAAACCTACAGCCTGCATTTCGGTTTGCATTTTTCGGGCTTTTTCTTCTATTTCCCCTTGGTTTTCTCCTTCCAACTCGATCACCAAAAGCGCCCCTGGATCGCCTTGCACGAAAAAACGATTTTGACGCTGTTCGATATTGGTTTTCGTACATTCCAAAATATAATTGTCCATCAATTCGCAAGCACGCGGTTTGTAACGCATAGCGATCAAAGTTGCTTTCGTGGAATCGATCACCGTTTCGAAGTGCGCACAGACCAAACCGCTTGGCTTTTTGGGGATTTCCAAAAGGTTCAATTTGGCTTCGGTGAGGAAAGCTAAAGTCCCTTCCGATCCCGCCAAGAGTTTGCACAAATTAAAGTTTTCGCCGTTTTCGGTAAAAGGGGCTAAATCCAACAAAGCATCGAGTGCGTAGCCTGTATTTCGGCGAGTAACTTCTTTTTTGGGAAATTCGGTGCGAATTTCGTCCTGAATTTCTTTTTTTGATAAAGTTTCTTGAAAAAAGGCATAAATTTCTTTTTCTAAAGAATTTGAATTAGAATTGCATTTTTCCAATAATTTATTTTTATCCAAAGCCTCAAAAACCGCTTCCGAGCCGTCCGCCAAAAGCACCTTTGCCTCAAGCAAGTGATCCCTTGTCGTGCCATAAACGATTGAGTTTGAGCCGCATGAATTATTGCCGATCATGCCCCCGATCATCGCCCGATTCGCTGTTGAGGTTTCAGGGGCAAAAAATAATCCGTACTGTGCCAAATGTTTGTTCAGATCGTCCCTGATCACGCCCATTTGCACCCGAACCCATTTTTCCTGCGGATTCACTTCCAAAATGCGGTTCATGTATTTGGAAACATCAACGATTATTCCTTTTCCCACGACTTGTCCCGCCAAGGAAGTCCCTGCGGTGCGAGGAATCAAGGCTATATTTTCCTTTTGAGCAAAAGCGATTAGCGTGATAATATCCTGATTATCAATAGGTAAAGCAACGGCATCGGGCATTTCCCTATAATGCGAGGCATCGGTGGCGTAGAGGATACGCATAGTTTTATCATAGTGCAGTTCGCCCTTGAGGGTTTGTGCGAGGGCTTGGAATTTGTCGGTATTCATACAATATTTTGAGATTCAAAACCTATACGATTTTGAAAACCTTATAGATTTAAGTTTTATTTTTTGAAATTTTGGCAAAATTAAGGGAATATTTTTGAAAAAATGTTTTTTATTCTCGAATAAAAAAAACGTTTATAAGATTTTGTACTTATAAACGTTTTTAAGAATTTCTATAAAAATACTTCGCTTTTTTGGCGGTTAAAACGCTGGGAAACTACAGGTTCTTTCGGATTTTGGTAATCATAAAAACCTTTGCCTGTTTTTGCCCCCAGATGCCCCGAATTGACCATATTGACCAGCAGAGGACAAGGAGCATATTTCGGATTGCCAAAACCTTTGAAAAGAACATCAAGGATAGAAAGGCACACGTCAAGCCCAATAAAATCTGCCAAACGCAAAGGTCCCATGGGGTGAGCCATGCCCAATTTCATGACCGTATCAATCTCCGAAACTCCCGCTACGCCTTCGTAAAGGGCAAAAATAGCTTCGTTGATCATAGGCATCAAGATACGATTCGAGATAAAACCAGGATAATCATTGACCTCAACTGGAACTTTGTCAAGGCGGCGCGAAAGTTCCATGATCAGGTTCGTAGTTTCGTCCGAAGTCGAGTAACCTCTAATCACCTCCACTAATTGCATCACAGGAACAGGGTTCATGAAGTGCATACCAATCACTTTTTCAGCCCGTTTGGTTTGTCCGCCAATGCTTGTAATCGAAATAGAGGAAGTATTGGAAGCCAAAATAGCATTTGGCGAAGTAAATTGATCTAATTGGTTGAAAATCTGAAACTTAATAGTCGGATTTTCGGTTGCGGCTTCCACCACCAAATCGGCTTCGGCTACGCCCTTGCGCATATCCGTAACCAAGGTAATATTTGCCAAAATGCGGGTTTTATCGGCTTCGGTTACAGTACCTTTTTTG
>JAAFHK010000252.1 GCA_013297565.1 Cytophagales bacterium | reverse complement strand
CGTTTTGACCATAACCAAGAACACGACCTCGAAAAATTTATTCCTTTGGGTTCGGTTATCCTGAAAGATTTTGATCTCATCGACCGAAATATGGTCAATGGAAATGATCTTTTTGCGTACCTCGATCAGGCAAAAGCCCTCGAACGCTGGGGCGAGGAACTGGGCAAGGAAATTAATATTGGCGAAAACTCCACGATCTCGAATTATTACCTTTTTTGGAAATATTTGAAGGAAACCTACCACGTTTTCAGGGAAGAACTTTTACAAGAAAATTTGGCGTATAGCGGTTTGGCATATCGGCAGGTGGCGGAAAATATAGATGCAGTTTTGGACAAAAACGAAATACAACACGCTGTTTTTGTGGGTTTTAACCTGCTTTCGACTTCGGAACTGACCATTATGCAAAAACTCGACAGCCGAAAAAAAGCCTCTTTTTATTTTGATGCCGACTCGTATTATCTGAACAATCCTTTGCATGAAGCGGGTTTTTATTTGCGAAAATACAAGGATTGGTTAGAAGAAAGATTTAAAACAGAACAAGATTTTATTGGGACGGATCAGAAAAAAATCACGATCTACAGCGTCAGCAACAAAGTTACCCAAGCCAAATTAGCGGGCGATCTGCTGGCAAAACAAATCACACAATTAGCTGAAAATCAAGAAATTAATAGTTTTAAAACGACAATTAATCATACGGCAATTCTGCTGCCCGATGAAACCATGTTGCAACCTTTGTTACATTCTTTGCCCGTAGAAAGCGCTTTTATAACAAAAACGGGCGTATCAGTCAAAGAACTCCTCAACGTAACTATGGGCTTGAGCATTGATAAAACGCCGCTTTTTCACCTCATCGACAACCTTTTCAGCTTACAAGAGAATTTTCACCCCAACGAATTGGGCGAAACCCTGATTTATTACAAAGACGTAATCAAACTTTTGCGACATTCTTATATTCAATATTCGAAAAATTATAAAACTGATTATGAACTGATCCAAAACAATATCGAAAAAATTCAGAAAAACAACCAAGTTTTTGTGCGTTTGGACGAATTGTTGGAATATGGAAAAACGACCAAGTTTTACAAAGTGCTTTTTAGGAATTGGAATGGCAATATTCGAACGGCGCTCGATTCATTCCATGAATTGATTGAGGTACTTTCGGAACTTTTTGATTCTGAATACAATGTGTTTGAAAAGGAATGTTTGTTCAAGTTTTATACCGTAGTGGTCGAACTCGAAGATGCCCTCGAAAACTATTATAATTCTTTGACTATCAACACTTTCAAACATTTTCTTTACGAAGTTTTGCGTAGCCAAGATATTCCTTTTACAGGCGAACCGCTTGCGCCTATTCAGGTCATGGGTATGCTCGAAAGTAGGACTTTGGACTTCGAAAATATTATTATTCTGTCCTGTAACGAAGGTATTTTGCCGAAAGGAAAAACGCACAATTCGGTTATTCCTTTCGATATTCGTTTGTCTTTTGGTTTGCCTACGCACGTCGAAAATGATGCGACTTTTGCCTACACTTTTTATAGACTTTTTCACCGCGCCAAAAACATTTCGCTGATCTATAGCACTTCTCAAGGGGACGACTCAAACGGATCGAGTGAAAAAAGCCGCTTTTTGACCCAAATTCAGGCAGAAATGAGTCATTTGCCAAATTTGAAAATCGAGGAAAAGCAGGTTTTGATGTCCCTGCCCGACAGAGCCGCCCTCCCACTTTCTGTCCCAAAAGACGAGGCAATTTTGGAACGCGTGCAAATGTATTTGGCAGTGCAAGGCATTACGCCTTCGTATTTGAATATGTATATTGGCAGTCCGCTGGAATTTTTTGAACGAAAAATCCTCAATCTAAACGATCCCGAAGAGGTCGAAGAACACATGATGGTCAATACCTTTGGGACAGTGGTACATGGTTTTTTAGAAAAATCGTTGGAAAAATTTGTTGGAAAAAATGTACAAAAAGCTGATTTAGAGGCGATTATAGCAGACGACAAAAGCATAGATGCGGCAATTACGGAAGCGATCCGCCAAGAAAAAAAGGGCATCGTGGTCGAGCAAGGCAAAAATTTTATTCTCAAGCACGTTGCCCATTATTTGATCAAAACTTTCTTGGGTTTGCAATCCCAAAAAGAAACTCCGTTTTACCTTATTAGCCAAGAAAAACGTATGGAAACGATCTTGGAAATGGATAATTTTTTTGGTAAAAAAATTAAAATCAAAATAGCAGGGAAAACCGACCGAATCGATATTTTTGAGGGAAAAATTCGAATTATCGATTACAAAACAGGCACTTACACCAGCACCGATCTGAAGGTTAAAACTTTCGAAGATTTGCTTTTATTGCCCGAAAAAGGCAAAGTTGTGCAATTATTGGTTTATAAATATTTGTTCCTGAAAAATCTTTTGGAAGGAAAAATTAAAAATGTGCCAGCGAATTGGGCAGTCAAAGAAATTGAAAGTAATCACAAAATAGTACAATCGGGTTTTTATTTTTTCCGCAAACTCGAAGACGGTTTTAAGGAATTTGTTTTGGAAGATGAACCTGCCGACACGCAAGAATTCATGACTTATGTCGAAAATTTTATCAGAATAATTATACAAGATTTGCTCGATCCCGCACGCCCATTCAGCCAAGAACCTTCAGATTTTGGGTTGGGGAAAATTGGTATTAGCGAACAAGATGAAGCGGAATGGACGCTATAAAATAGGTTCAAAATTTTAATGAGTTAGACTTTTTATCATCTTTCCCAAAAAAAATTCCTACCTTTGCACCTCAAAAATTCGAAAATCCTAAAACCAAACGTTGTAAGGTTTTAAAAACCTTACAACGTTTTAAAATCATAAAAAACACTTTTCCCATGTCTGAAATCTCGAAAACCTATAGCCCACAAGAAGTAGAGCAAAAATGGTATGCGTATTGGCTCTCGAAGGGCTTTTTTAACTCGAAACCCTCGAAAAAAGAACCCTATTGTATCGTGATCCCGCCGCCGAACGTTACAGGCGTACTGCACATGGGGCATATGCTCAACAACACGATCCAAGATGTTTTGGTGCGAAAAGCCCGCATGGAAGGCAAAGAGGCTTGTTGGGTGCCAGGAACTGATCACGCCTCGATTGCGACCGAAGCAAGGGTAGTGAAAATGTTGAAGGAACAAGGCATCGAGAAATCAGCCCTCACACGTGAGAAATTTTTGGAATATGCTTTTGAGTGGAAGGAAAAATACGGCGGAATTATTTTGGAACAGTTGAAAAAATTGGGGGCAAGTTGCGATTGGAACAGAACCCGATTTACGATGGAAGAGGCGCTGAGTGAGCAAGTTATCCAAGTTTTTGTGGATTTGCACGAAAAAGGGCATATCTACAGAGGCGCGCGTATGATCAACTGGGATCCGCAAGGCAAAACCGCCCTTTCTGATGACGAGGTAAATTACAAAGAAACCGCCTCGAAACTCTATTACGTTCGCTATTACATAGCGGGGACGGATCAGTATATCGTGATTGCTACGCAACGCCCCGAAACGATTATGGGTGATACGGCGGTTTGTGTCAATCCGAATGACGAACGTTACAAATCCTTAAAAGGCAAAAAAATCATCGTTCCTTTGGTCAATCGGGAAGTTTCGGTCATTTTTGACGAATATGTCGATATGGCGTTCGGGACGGGTTGCCTCAAGGTTACGCCTGCACACGATATTAATGACTACGAATTGGGCTTAAAATACAATTTGGAAGTCATCGACACTTTGAATGATGACGGTACTCTTAGCGAAGCGGCGCAGTTGTTCGTAGGCGTGGATCGGTTCAAAGCCCGAAAATTGGCGGTCGAAAAATTGCAAGAATTGAATTTGATCGAAAAAATTGAGGAATATAAAACCAATATTGGCTATTCGGAACGAACTGATGCGGTCGTAGAACCTCGAATCAGTACGCAGTGGTTTGTGAAAATGAAAGAACTTTGCAAACCTGCTCTCGAAAACGTACTGAACGACACGATTCAACTCAATCCGCCTAAATTCAAAAATATGTACCGCAGTTGGATGGAAAATGTGCGGGATTGGTGTATCAGTCGGCAACTTTGGTGGGGGCAACGGATACCTGCGTGGTATTTGCCCGATGGCTCGATGGTGGTGGCGTTGAACGAAAAAGAAGCCTTGAAAAAAGCCCAAGCGAAAAACCCAAACTTGCAAATGGCTGATTTACAGCAAGATAATGACGTTTTGGATACGTGGTTTAGTTCGGCGCTTTGGCCTATTTCGGTTTTTGAGGGCATCAACAAACCCAATAACAAGGACATTAACTATTATTATCCTACTCACGATTTAGTAACCGCCCCCGAAATCCTGTTTTTTTGGGTGGCACGCATGATCATCATGGGCTATGAATATCAAGGCACGTTTCCGTTCCGCAATGTTTATTTGACGGGAATCGTAAGGGACACTTTGGGACGAAAAATGTCCAAATCCTTGGGAAATTCGCCCGATCCCTTGGATTTGATAGATAAATATGGGGCTGATGGGGTTCGAACAGGAATGTTATTTAGTTCGCCTGCGGGAAATGATTTGTTGTTTGATGAAAAACTTTGCTTGCAAGGTCGCAATTTTGCCAATAAAATTTGGAATGCGTTTAGGCTCGTAAAAGGTTGGCAAGTGGTTGATAATGAAGAACCTACGCACAACAAACCCGCTATCGATTGGTTCGAAAATAGGTTCAATGCCGCCCTTACTGATATCGAGGATCATTACTCGAAATATCGTATGTCGGACGTGTTGAAAAGCCTTTACGATTTGGTTTGGGACAAATTCTGTTCGTGGTATTTGGAAATGATCAAGCCTGATTATCAAGCCCCTATCGACCGCCAAACCTACGAAGCCACAATCCAATTTTTTGAGAGAATTGTAAAAATTTTGCACCCGTTCATGCCCTTCATTACCGAAGAAATTTGGCACGAATTAGCAGAACGCACCGAAGACGATTGCATTGTGGTTGCCAAATATCCGAAAGCTAAAAAGTTCAATACCAATACTTTAGAGCAAGTCGAGCAGGTTTTCGAGTTAGTTACCAAAATCCGCAATTTGCGAAGCGAAAAAGGCATTTCGCCGAAAGAGGAATTTATTTTGTACGTAAAAGCGGCAAGCGGAAATAGCCCGATGTATAAAAAATACGGCATGATTATTAAAAAACTTGCCAATATTTCGGCGATCAGCACCACCAAAAAATCCATGCCCAAAACCTTGAGTTTTGTGGTCAAAACCGATGAATTTTTTATCCCAATCCCCGAAAATGCGATGGATAAGGAAAAAGAAATCGAACGGATCACGAAGGAATTGGATTACCAAAAAGGTTTTAGGGATTCGGTTCTGAAAAAATTGCAAAACGATAAATTTGTGCAAAACGCCAAAGCCGAAGTAGTCGAGGCGGAACGCAAAAAACAAGCCGATGCCGAAGCCAAAATCAAAGCCTTGGAAAAGGCGTTAATGGAGGTGTAGATTTTTTAGGGGAAAAGTATCTTTTTTATAAAAAATTATCTACCTTTGCATCATAAAATCGATTTTTAAAAAATTCTACTTCATAAAATAGGTGTAGCCCAAAAGCAAAACTTGTTATGAAGTAGTTTTTTTGTTTATGGAGTGCGAATAATAAGTATTGCCGTCTGTTTTGCATTTTATTGAAACCCGCAAATGGTGCAACACGCCGTTAATGTGGGCTTTTGCTTTAAAATTCAAAAAACCGATCACATTTTGTTTGTCGGTTTCTTTTCGTTCGCCAAAATTATTGTATTCGGCGGTTTCTACAATTTCGTCTAATATCTGCACCAAAGCCGCTTTTTCGGCACTAATCGTACTTCCTCGATAGAGTTTGCCCAAGCCATCACTCGTGAAAAGCACCTCAATCTCAAGGTCTTCATTAACAACACTTGTGCCTTGTAAATGCGTTTTATAGTATTCTTTCAATTTTTCACGCAATTCATCTTTGCTCAAGCCTTCCCAAAGTTCGGTGTTTGGAATATTTTTAGCCATTTTTTTGCCGCATGAGGGTAATAATTTCCTTTAGGTTTTCGATTTCGGTTTGTTGGGATTGGATTTTTTCTTTCAGAAAGGCGTTTTCTTGGGCGAGGAGTTGATAATCTTGAGGAAGTTTGTCATTGATAATATAGGAAGAGTTTGTATTTAAGCCATTTAAGCCGTTATTGGTTTCAGAGTGAATATAATAAACATTTAGGTATTACCGTTTAACTAACAAAAATAAGTAAAAAATCGTATCTTTGCAAAAAAGGAGGTATCTATGCTCTTATTTTCAGGAATGGCTGTGCATGAATTTATGGAGAAATTTAGCACCAATG
>JAAFHK010000254.1 GCA_013297565.1 Cytophagales bacterium | reverse complement strand
TTTTTTTTTTTTGTTAGCGTTCAATTAATCTTCTTCAAGACGATACTTATATACGTCCATGCCAAAAGTTAATTGTTTTTCAGCAACTAATTGCTCCAACTCTGTGAGTGATTTTTTACCAAAGTTACGGAACTTCATCATGTCCGAAACTTCCAACTGTACCAAATCGCCAAGCGTCTTAATATCAGCCGCTTTAAGGCAATTATAAGCACGTACCGACAAGTCAAGTTCAGCAAGTGGGGTTTTGAGTAGCTTACGCATATGCAAGAACTCCTCATCTACTGTTTCGACTTCTTCGGGTTTAGCTGTTTCGAAAGTCATGGTCTGATCCGAAAACAGCATAAAATGTTTGATCAAAATATTAGCCGCACCTTTAAGAGCATCTTCGGGGTGAATCGAGCCATCAGTTTCAATGTCTAAAACCAATTTTTCGTAATCTGTTTTTTGTTCAACCCTCGTATTTTCAACACTATATTTTACGTTTTTGATTGGCGTATAAATAGCATCAATCGGAATATAACCCAAAGGAGCATCAGTTACTTTGCTTTCCTCCGCAGGAACATATCCCCTACCCTTTTCAATGTGCAATTCGACCTCAAGGTCTACAGAAGGATCAATACTACAAACGATATGATCA
Organism: Cytophagales bacterium; assembly: GCA_013297565.1. Classification (GTDB taxonomy): domain Bacteria; phylum Bacteroidota; class Bacteroidia; order Cytophagales; family Thermoflexibacteraceae; genus JAAFHK01. The sequence goes on along the minus strand of JAAFHK010000254.1, from coordinate 5,670 downwards.
GGGTTCAGCACCTTGTAGTCGTTTGTAAAATTATTAATATCTCCAGCCCTGAAAGCATCTTGTTTGCTAATTCGAACCATAATACGGTGTTCAGGTGAATCTACTAATTTCTTGAAACGAATCATCTTGAGATTCAAAATAATTTCAGAAACGTCTTCTACCACCCCTTTAATAGTCGAAAATTCGTGTAATACTGCAGGCATTCGAACTCCAACCACAGAATAGCCTTCCAAAGAGGACAGCAAAATTCTACGCAGAGCATTACCTATAGTTACTCCATAGCCTTTTTCAAGTGGTTTAAACTCGAACAGACCATGAAAGTCGTCTGCTTTCTCCATCACCACTTTGTCGGGCATTTGAAACGCTAATATTGACATAGAGAATATTCGTTATGGTTTATTTTGGGGATAGATTTATACTATTTTTTTCGAAAAAACAATTACCAGTCCATTTTTTAGAAAAATTTAACATTTATTCTCAAAACTTGTAATTGTTTTCCGTCCATATCATTATTTCGAGTACAACTCTACGATCAACTGTTCCTTGATATTTTCAGGAATTTCGTCTCTCTCAGGCATATTCAGGAAAGTTCCTGCCATGTCTGTCGGATTCCACTGTAACCAAGAAAAGCGATTAGCACGTCCCGAAAGAGAGTCATTAATTGCTTGCAATGATTTGGATTTTTGACGAACTCCTACCACATCGCCGGGGCGAAGAGTATAAGAAGGAATATTTACAATTTCACCATTAACAGTGATATGCTTGTGTAAAACAAGCTGACGCGCACCACGACGAGTAGGCGAAATGCCCAAACGATATGCGGTATTGTCCAAACGAGACTCCAACAAGCGTAACAAATTCACACCCGTCATACCTTCTTTACGCGAGGCAGTCTCAAAAGTCTTTCTAAATTGGCGTTCCAACACTCCGTAGATGTATTTTGCTTTTTGCTTTTCCATCAACTGAACGGCATACTCAGAACTTTTCTTTTTGGTTTTTCCGTGCTGACCCGGACCATGAGGTTTTCTTTTGAGTGCCTTAGTGTCGCCAAAGATGGACTCTTTGTAGCGTCTTGAAATTTTTGCCTTGGGGCCTGTATATCTTGCCATGTTCTAAAATAGTGTTTTGAATAATGTTGCGTACTTTTACCCACAAACGGTAAAGTATTCAGCTGTCCAACATCAAATGAATAATAAAATTAAACTCTCCTTTTCTTTGGAGGGCGGCAGCCGTTATGTGGCAACGGTGTAATGTCTTTGATAGACGTAATCTCGATACCTGCCGTTTGGAGGGTACGAATAGCGGACTCACGTCCTGCACCAGGTCCTTTTACAAATACTTCCACTTTACGCAAACCCAAATCGTAAGCAACTTTCGAACAATCAGAAGCTGCAGTTTGAGCTGCAAAAGGAGTATTTTTTTTCGAACCCTTAAATCCCATTTTACCAGCCGATGACCAAGAAATAACTTGACCAGCGAGATTGGTAATAGAGATAATTACATTGTTAAAAGAAGCCTTGATATGCACCTGCCCTGTGGCATCTACGCGTACAACGCGTTTTTTGGCTTTATCTTTTCTTTTTTGACTTGTAGGATTTGCCATCTATTTACGCTTTTAAAAAAAATGATCAGACTCTGCGGTTTATTTTTTAGCCGCCGCCTTTTTCTTGTTAGGTACGGTTTTCGCTTTCCCTTTGCGTGTGCGGGCATTGTTTTTGGTGTTTTGTCCGCGAACAGGTAAGCCTTTACGGTGTCTAATGCCACGGAAGCAACCAATATCCATCAAACGTTTGATGTTCAACTGGGTTTCCGAACGCAATTCGCCTTCTACTTTTCGAGTAGCCGCAATCACATCACGAATCGCTTTTGCTTCTTCGTCTGTCCAAGTAGCTACTTTTTTGTTTTTATCCACATGAGCAGATGCCAAAATTTCGTTAGCTGACGCACGACCTATACCGTAAATGTAGGTCAAAGCAATTTCACCACGCTTATTATCGGGTATGTCGATACCTGCAATTCTTGCCATAATAAAAAAGAGTTAAAAAAATTGTTCTGAAACCAGACTAACCCTGTCTTTGCTTATACTTTGGATTTTTTTTGTTGATCACATAAAGTTTGCCTTTACGACGAACAACTTTGCACTCAGGGCTTCGTCTTTTGATTGATGCTTTAACTTTCATGGTATTGAAATATTAAAAAGTACGAAAAATAAAGCCTAACGAAAACTATTTGTATCGGTACACGATACGCCCTTTACTCAAATCGTAAGGGGACATTTCGAGTTTCACTCTATCACCCGGCAATATACGAATATAATTCATACGCATCTTGCCCGAAATATGAGCAATAACTTGGTGTCCGTTTTCTAATTCTACCCGAAACATCGCATTAGACAAGGCTTCCACGATAGTTCCATCGAGTTCGATATTGGATTGTTTGGGCATATAGTTTTACAAATACAATTTCTTTTTATTGAAATAATACAAAATACTGTTCGATATAGGTAAAAGGCGTTAAAACCTCTACCTTACCTTTTTCTACCAAAATCGTTTGTTCAAAATGTGCAGTTGCTTGTCGATCTTCGGTTATAACTGTCCAACCGTCATCTTCTTTCCATGCTTTACCGTTTCCTGTGGTAAAAATAGGCTCAACCGCAATGACCAAACCATTTCTAATCGTATCTGTTTTGGGAGTATGGTAATTAAAAACATCAGGATTTTCATGTATAAATTTCCCAATTCCATGTCCCGAAAACTCTTTGATAACCGTTAAATTGGCATTTTTAGCTATTTGATAAATCACCTTGCCAATATCACCAATTTTGTTTCCTACCTCTATGGCTTCGATCCCTTTTCTTAAGGCTTCATAAGTTACAGAAAGCAGTTTTTGCTTATCCTCGCTTATCTTGCCTACCGAATAAGTATAAGCCGAATCTGTGTGATAACCTGACCAACAAACTCCGCAATCTATGGTAAGAATATCACCTTCTTGCAAAAGATAGTTTTTTGGAATCGTATGCACAACTTCCTGATTAACCGAAACGCAAAGCGTAGCAGGATAACCTTTATAATTCAAAAAAGACGACTTTGCTCCGCAATTTTTGATAAATTTTTCAGCTAATTTGTCTAAATTAAGTACATTTTCACCTACTTTAATATGCTTGGCTATTTCCCCATGCACCTTAGCAAGTATCTCACCGCTTTTGCGCAAGTGTTCTATATCCTTAGCAGATTTATAGATAATCACGTTTTTTTACTTAAAATTAGCCGTTATAATCAACTGTATCAGCTGCAACTGTTCTACCTTTTACTTTGCCTGTTTTCATCATGCCTTCATAATGACGCATAAGCAAATAACTTTCGACTTGTTGTAAAGTATCCAAAATTACACCAACCATAATCAATAAAGATGTACCACCGTAAAACTGTGAGAACTCATTGCTTATACCCGCCATGCTTGCAAATCCAGGTAGGATAGCAATAGCAGCTAAGAACAAAGCACCTGGTAAAGTAATACGATCAATAACTTCACTAATAAACTCTGCAGTTGGCTCTCCTGGTTTTACCCCTGAAACAAAACCGTTATTTCGCTTCATATCATCAGCAATTTGCGTAGGATTAACGGTAATAGCCGTATAAAAGAACGTAAAAAGCACAATCATCAAAGCCAAAGAAAAGCTATAAATCCAAGATGAGGTATCTGAATAATTGGTAACAATCCATTGGGCTACCTCACTCGATTCCTGAAAAACAGAACCTAACAAAGGTGGCAAAAACATTAAGGATTGCGCAAAAATAATAGGCATAACTCCCGCCGCATTGACTTTGATAGGCAGATAAGAACGTTGTCCTACTGCTTCTTTCGAATTTCGTTTTGCCCCTGCATTACCGCTTGCACTTGCTCCTACGACCTGTTTGGCATATACCACAGGAATACGGCGAACCGCTTGAGTAAGCAAAACAACACCCATAACCACAAAGAACAAAGCTACCAATTCCAATACAAACAAAAGCAAACCACCGCTACCTCTCGAAACAGATTCAGCAATCAAAGCACCCGGAAAACGGGAAACAATGCCAATCATAATCAACATTGAAATACCATTACCAATGCCTTTATCCGTAATTTTCTCACCTAACCACATACAAAAAACAGTACCTGATGTAAGAATAATCATAGACGAAACGGTAAAGAATGCCGTATTGACCATAATTGCTTCTGACGGAATAGTTCCTGCAATATATGCAGATGACTGAACAAAAGTAATAACGATTGTCAATACCCTTGTAATTTGGTTGATTTTTTTACGTCCTGACTCACCCTCTTTCTGCATTTTTTGAAAATACGGAACAGAAACTGAAAGGAGCTGAATAACGATAGAAGCTGAAATATAGGGCATGATGCCTAAGGCAAAAACAGAAGCCCTTGAAAAAGCACCACCCAAAAAAACATCGATGTATCCCAAAATACCTGAAGCCTTACCACCTGCCTGCAAAAGGTCAGGATTCAGACCAGGAAGGACAACATAAGAGCCCAAACGGAATATCGCTAAGAAAAACAGCGTACTCAATATTCGGTTTCTCAATTCCTCAATGGAAAAGATATTTTTTAGGGTTTCAATAAATTTTTTCATAAAATCTAAAGTTTTATGGCTTTCCCGCCTACTTTTTCAATACTTTCAATTGCTGATGCCGAAAAAGCATGAGCATGGACTTCGACTGCCACACTAATTTCGCCTCTGTTCAAGACTTTGATAAGGTCATTACGAGAAGCCAAACCATGTTCGCGCAAAGTTTCAACATTAACAGACTTAAGATTAAGTTCCGAAGCCAAAGTTTGGATAGTATCCAGATTAATCGGTTTGTACTCTACTCTGTGAATGTTTTTAAAACCAAACTTAGGCACACGACGCTGTAAAGGCATTTGACCACCTTCAAAGCCACTTTTCTGACTATAGCCCGAACGTGATTGAGCTCCTTTATGTCCTCTTGTTGAGGTGCCGCCTCTGCCAGAACCCGTTCCACGCCCTACTCTCTTACGAGTTTTGGTCGAACCCTCGGCAGGTTTTAATGTATGCAATTTCATAATCGATGCAAATTTAGGCAAATTTAGAAATTTTTTACACACCCTGCAAATTAGAGTGCTTCTACTTTGATAAGGTGTGATACTTTTCTCACCATACCTTGAATTTGTGGCGTAGCTTCCACCTCTACGAAGCTGTCAATTCTTCCCAAACCCAAAGCTACAACAGTAGCTTTTTGATCAGCAGGACGTTTGATCACACTTCTAACCAATGTTATTTTGATCTTTCCCATTTCGGTTCGGTTATCCGTTAAAAACTTTTGATAATGAAACGCCTCGTTGCTGGGCAATGGTGTATGGATCACGCATTTTGGTAAGAGCATCAATCGTAGCCTTCACCACATTATGTGGATTTGAAGAACCTTTAGACTTTGCTAATACGTCATGTATCCCTGCCGCCTCAAGTACGGCACGCATAGCACCACCAGCAATCACACCTGTACCTGCCGAAGCGGGTTGCAAATATACCTGACCACCACTGTACTTGCCGTTCATTGCGTGTGGAATAGTACCTTTCAAAATAGTTACTTTTACCAAGTTTTTCTTAGCGGCATCAATTGCTTTGGCAATGGCTCTCGTTACTTCGTT
>JAAFHK010000251.1 GCA_013297565.1 Cytophagales bacterium | reverse complement strand
TTGTAACTTTGGGATTCCAAAAAACTGCACATTGCGGCGGCGATAGGCACAGCACAGGGAATTGAACTTTTACAAGAAAAATTGCCTAAAGATACCGAAATTTGGTTAGGTGCTTTGGACGAAAGGCTAAATGAAAAATTTTATATTGTTCCTGGTTTAGGTGATGCTGGAGATTTATCTTACGGAGTAAAATTATAGTTTAATACAGAAAAATTATGTTATACGTCAAAGCCTTACATATTATTTTTGTAGTAACGTGGTTTGCAGGTTTGTTTTATATCGTGCGGCTTTTTGTTTATTTCGCCGAAGCCGATCAAGAACCTGAACCCAAGCGCAGTATTTTGAAAACCCAAGTCCTCGATTGGCAAAAACGCCTTTGGTACGGCATTACCTTCCCTTCGGCAGTCTTGACGCTTATTTTCGGTTCGAGTATGCTTTATTGGTTTCCTTTGCAGGATTGGCTAATCCTAAAAATAGGTTTTGTAACAGGTTTGTTTTTTTATCATGCCCTTTGTCATGTAGTTTTTATACAACAAAAAAATGGAATTATTAAATATTCGGGCTTGCAACTGCGGATTTGGAACGAAGTAGCCACTTTGTTTTTATTTGCGATAGTTTTTTTGGTTGTCCTCAAAAATGCGATAGACATGATGTGGGGTTTGGCGGGTTTGGTAGGGCTTTCGGTTTTGTTGATGTTAGGGATTCGTTGGTACAAAAAACTAAGGAAAAAATGAAATTTTCTTACTTGTAAAAATAAGAAAAAATGATTAAAATTGTCCCATGAACTTTTGGTTTGGCACAGGATTTTCCTTGTTTTTTAGAATTTTGATTGTTTTCCGAAAATGATAAAAAAAATCTTGGGTTTTGCATTTTTATGGCTTTTTACAGCCTATTTTTCGATTTTGTATGCCCAAACTTTTTTTGAAAAAGGAGTTTTGGACTTACGGAGCTGGAATTTTGTGCAAAATCCAAGCCTCGAACTGGACGGTGAAGTGTTTTTTGAATACGGCAGATTTCTTTCCAAACAGGATTTTGATTCCTTAAAAAATCCCGAATATATCAAAATTCCAAGTTATTGGAACGACACCTACACAGGAGCTAAACCTATTGAAAATAAAGGCTTTGCGACTTATTATTTCCGCATTTTACTGCCTCCAAATCTAAAAACTCCGCTGGCTTTCAAACTTGTTCCTGATAACTGGGCATATAAGGTTTATGCCAACGGCAGTTTGTTAAAAGAAAGTGGAAAATTAGGCAAAACTCCTGAATCAAATCAGATTAGCCTTGCTCCCGCTATGATTTCGCTGCCTCAAGGCGATACTTTGGACATTATTTTTCAAATTTCCAATTTTGTTCATCGCCAAACAGGATTACAAGAACAGATTGATTTTGGAACAGAAGCAAACCTCTTGGAAAAACGTGAAAGACGGCTTTTTTTTGATTGGTTTCTCATTGGGGCTACTTTTATTATGGCGTGTTATCATCTGGGGCTTTTTCTCATGCGTCCCAAAGATCACAGTTCTTGGATTTTTGCCTTTATTTGTACGGTTACTTTGTTGCGAGCAGGCCTTACAGGCGAAAGTGCTTTTATACAGGCTTGGACGGGTTTTACTGATTTTCCTTCCCTTTCCAAAAAGATTGAATACTTGACTTTTTTTGGCATTGGCACGGGTTTCGCCATGCTTTTGCGAACCCTTTATCCGCTTGATATTCCCCGAAGGATTACCCAAATCGTGGTTTTTATTTCTCTTACTTTTTCTTTGTGTGCTATTATTTTGCCTGTTTATTGGTCTAATTATCTGATTCCATTCTACCAATATTTTATCTTAAGCATTGCCTTGATTCATATTGTTTTGATCGTTTTAATAGTTCTTCGCAAACGGCAAGGCTCGACTATTCTCCTTGTTGCTTTTATTATTGTAACTTTGTCGGGTTTGAATGATGTTTTGTTTTCAATCAAAATTATCGAAAAAGGTATTTTATTGATTTCCGTAGGTGTTTTTATTTTCCTTTTTGCCCAATCCTTCCTTTTGGCACAGCGCTTTACGGCTTCTTTCAGGCTGGTCGAGAACCTTACTGGCGAACTTTCCGAACTGAACCAGAATTTGGAATTAAAAGTCAAGTCCCGAACCAATGAAATTAATGAAAAAAACAACGAACTCAATATGACCATTGAGGAACTGAACACAACGGTCGAGCTGGTCAATCAACAAAAAGAGGAAATCGAACGCCAACAGGCTATTTTATTGGAAGCGAAAGAGGAGATAGAGTTGAAAAATAACAGCATTATGGGAAGTATTACGTACGCCAAACGCCTACAGACCTCGATGTTGCCTACTCACGAACAAATTGCAGAATATTTGACAGATTTTTTCATTTTTTATCGCCCGCGTGATGTCGTAAGCGGGGATTTTTATTGGTTTAGTCGCCTCACGGACGACCAAGCCATGATCGTAGTGGCGGACTGCACAGGACATGGCGTTCCTGGCTCGCTGATGAGCATGATAGGCATCGAACTGCTGAACAAAATTGTGAATGAAAAACAATTACACGATCCCGCAACTGTCCTAAGTCGCCTAAACAAAGGAATACAAAAAACATTCAAACAAGACCAAAGTGATAGCAAAGAGGGCATGGATATTGCGATTTGCCTCCTCGACAGGCACACCAAAACGATGACTTGTGCAGGCGCTATGAATCCTGTTTATTATGTTCCGCTACAGCCTACTCCCCAATTGAACAATTTAGAGGAAATAAAAGCCGACAAAAAACCCGTAGGCGGCACAAAAGAAGAACGAATTTTTACCAATCACCAAATTTCTTTCCAAACACCTTTGATGGTCTATCTCTGTACTGACGGCTTTCAAGACCAGTTTGGCGGAGAAAAAAACAAAAAATACCTGACCAAAAACCTACGTGATTTGCTTTTTTCGATGGCGTATTTCCCACTTAGCGAACAAGCAGAAATTTTGGGACGCGCTTTTGAGGAATGGAAAGGCAAAGATCGACAAACTGATGACGTAGCCATTTGGGGTTTTAAAATTGGATAAATATGCCACCTTATTGGACTCGACTGCCGATTCTGGGCGAAAATCCGCTTTCTCTTGGGCATTTCTTGCTTCTGGGAATGGCTATTTATTTTTCTTATAAAAATCTCAAAACCAAGACTTTAGGAAAATATTTCATAGCGGGTTTGCTTTTCAAACTATTCGTTGGGATCGCAGTGAGTTTGGTTTATTATTATTATTATCAATACGGCGACATATTCCAATCTTTCAAAATTGCGGGCATTTTGCGGGATATTTTTTGGGAAAATCCGCAAACTTATCTCAAAATCGTATTTCTTGACCAAAAAGAGCATATTCACCCGCTTGTCCAGCATCTTGATATTACTCCTCGTGCTATTTTTTTCTACAAAATACTAAGCCCTTTTTCGATCCTCACTGCCCATAATTTTTGGCTAATTGTGCTTTACTGGTCATTTTTGGGCTATCTCGCCCTGTGGTCTTGTGCTTCTAAACTTGCCCAAATTTTCGGCAACGAAAAGGCATGGGCGGCGGCTTTTTTGTTTTGCCCTTCGGTACTCGTCTGGACTTCGGGGCTGTTCAAAGAAAACATTTTTTGGCTTGCTTTTTCGATTCTGATCATTGTTTTATTAACAAAAAGAATAACATTTTTTGGAAAAATATTATTCCTCATCATTGTTTTACTCTGTTTTGGGCTTATTTTCCAACTCAAATACTATTATTTTGCTGTTATTGCCCCCATTTGGCTTTCCTTGTATTTTATTTTATTTTCAAAAAAATATTTTGACCTACAGAAAATAGCGATCCCGCTTTTTCTTTTTCTTTTTTTTCTATTTATTTTCGGAGCAAGTTTCCTTCACCCCAATCTTCGCCTTGATGTTTTTTTGCAGTCTTTGGAAAACAATTATTTCCACGTTCTCGAAAGCACCAGAAACCATAATTTGATCGGGTTCGAAAGGCCTTTTACTTGGTTTTCCCTGTTTTGGCAAATACCCAAAGCCTTGATTGCCAGTTTTTTACAACCTTTCGTTTGGGAAGAAGGCAATTTTCTGAAACGTATGGTAGGAATCGAAAATGCGGTTTTGCTGGGAATTTTTGTATTCGGTTTTTGGAAAAAACGCCCAAATTTTTCATTCTTTCGAAATCCAAATTTGGGTATTTTTTCGATGGCTGTCATTTTATACATTCTAATCTTGGCAATTTTACTCCCTTTTTCCGCCCCCAATATCGGTTCTTTGGTGCGTTATAAGGTTGCTTTTACGCCCTTTGTGGTTTATTTTCTTACTTTTCATTTTCTTGCACAAAATCATAAACTAATTTTGACACCTCGCCCAGCATCTTAACTCCTGCTTCGGCATCGGGCATTTTTTTGGAAAGCAAAATCAAGACATAGCGCTTGCCCTTGGGCAACTCGACAATCGCCGAATCATGCCGAACGCCTGTAATACTGCCCGTTTTATTCGCAATTTTCAAATCTTTTGGCAAAAAAGCAGGAATAATATCCTTGTACTGTTGATCGAGCAAAATCTTGATCATTGCCTCGCTTGCTTTTGGGCTAACGGCTTTTCGGAGGGCAATTTGTTCCATAATAATTGCCAAATCGTTGGCGGTAGTCGAATTACTCAAACCCTTGTCAAAGGCTTTCTGATCCTCTACACCCCGCAAAACTTTCATGTTTTTTGCGCCCATTGCTTGCATGGTTCGTGTAACACTTTGAGCATCAACGAGTTCTATTACCAAGTTTGTTGCCAAATTACTACTCCAAATAATCATGTCGTAGGTTAGGCTATAAATCGTCTGTTTTTGTCCCAGCATTTTGTAAAGTTTTTCCTCACTATCCACCCCTATGTCGAGTTTGAACGGACTGCCATCAACAATGCTTTTGAACTCATTTTTGACCAGAATCGAATCCGTCAATTTGAATTTTCCACTTTCAGCCTGCCGAAAAACCTCGATCATGACAGGCGTTTTCATGGTACTTGCGGCGTGAAAAGGTTCATCAGCATTGATCCGCAAGGCTTTCTTTTTGCTTTCCAAAGGTTTGAAAACCAAAGCAAAATCGCCTTTTACGCCACCAAAACGGCTTTTTATTTCCATTTCCAAAGATTTTAATTGAGCTTTTTCACCCACTTTGCAACTCGAAAAAGCGATGACAAAGAATAAAAAAAATGCAGCATTGACTCCGAAATGTTTCATAATTTTGTTATATTTAGCACAAAGAAAGATATTTTTTCAAAAAAATGAACTGATATGCGTTTTCTCAAAGAGTTTTTTTTCGCTTTTTCCTGCTACCCGAAGGCTTGGGCGTTTAGTTCCAAACACCATTTGTGGCGTTTTTATGCGATTCCCGCTTTGATTAATTGTCTAATTTTTTTGGTGATTGGTTTTTTTGCCTATCATTATTCTACCCAACTCATTGATTTTTTTCAAAACCAGTTTGGCTTGGAAGAAAGTGCCGTTTGGTGGAAAAAAGGGCTAAATTGGCTCATGATTGGTATTATTCGTTTGCTTACATTTCTGCTTTATCTCAAATTATATCGTTTTTTGATGCTTTTGCTTCTATCGCCTGCGCTCTCGATGCTTACCGAAAAAGTCCAGATCATTCTCCAAGAAATTCCTGCTCCGCCCTTTGATTTCAGCCAACTGCTCAAGGATATTCGGCGAGGCATGACGATTTCACTTAAAAATTTGCTTTTGGAATTGGGATTAACCTTGCCTTTGATGCTTTTGGGCTTGTTTTTGAGTTTTTTAAGTCCTTTTACTACCGTAGCCATTATTCTCATTGAGAGTTATTTCGTAGGCTTTTCGATGCTCGACTACCGCAATGAGTTTAACCGACTTTCGGTGCTGGAAAGTCAGGTTTTGATTCGCCAACATAAGGGTTTTGTGGTCGGAAACGGCTTGTTTTTCAATTTTTTGCTTTGGATTCCTATTATCGGGGTTCTTTTTGCCCCTGTTTTGGCGGTTGTTTCTGCCAATTTGGGGATTGAGGAATTGGAAAAGAAATAATTTGCTCAATAAAGTAGGACTTACGCATTTTTTAAAACTAACAGTTCTTAAAGAACTGTTAGTTCTTGATTATCAAGAGTTTATAAAAATAACATTTTTTTCAAAAAATGTTATTTTTAAGCAATTACGAGCAAAATGCGTAAGTCATATAAAGTTTATGAATAAAATCTGTAGCATACCCTTTAGGGTGTGCTAATATATTGATTTTCAAGCTATTATAAACGCCATACGATGACATTACGTAAATTATTCATAAATTTTAATTCATATCTCTCCCTACGCCCGATCTTTAGGGTAACATATATAATATTTTCGAACTATTTTGCTCAAGGCTTTGAT
>JAAFHK010000250.1:4057-6390 GCA_013297565.1 Cytophagales bacterium | reverse complement strand
AGTCATTTCAGAAATAAAATGGCTGTTTTTTGTTTGGAAATACTAAAGTTTAGCTTACACAAAAGTCTTTTTTTTGTTTTTTTCAAAATCCTATGCTCAATCAAAATTGCTTTTGTACGGCGAACATTCTTGTTCGCCACAGAAACGAACAAGAATGTTCGTTTTACGTAAAAACCGTTTTATTTTGAGTATAATTTCCTTTTTTATCCTGCGCATCAACCGCCGCAATGGTCGCCATATTGACTATTTCACGAACAGAACTGCCTAATTGCAAGATATGAACAGATTTTTGCATTCCTAACAAAATAGGTCCCACAGCCTCGAATTTGGCAACGCTTTGCAAAAGTTTGTAAGCAATATTTCCTGCCGCTAAGTTAGGGAAAATCAATAAGTTAGGCGCACCTGTTACCAAATCCGAAAACGGAAAATTCTCGATCAAAGCCTCTGTATTGAAGGCAAAATTTGCCTGCAATTCACCATCAATGACCACATCAGGCAATATTTTTTTCAACCTTTCGGTTGCCGACCGAACGTTGCGCGATTCTTTGTCTTTCGAAGCCCCAAAATTAGAGAAGGAAAGCATGGCAATTCGAGGTTCGACCTCAAATTTGCGAACCGCCTCGACTGCCATTAGGGTAATATCGACCAGATCGTCTTCGCTTGGCGTTGGAATTACGGTCGTATCTGCCATAAACAAGGGACCCGAATCGGTCATGATCATATACATACCTGCGGCTTTTTTGCCTTCTTTGTACGTCCCAATAATCTCCAAAAGCGGTTTGATCGTGTCCGAATATTTGCGGTTCATACCCGCTACAAGGGCATCGGCATCGCCCATCTCCACCATCATAGCCCCAAAATGGTAACGAGTCGCCATGTGTGCTTGGGCTTCGTAATAGTTGTAACCTTTTCGACCTACTTTTTCAAAAAAGCGTTTTTCGTAGCGTTCGCGCATTTCGGCAGAACTATCGGCTTTGGGATCAATAATTTGAATATTGCCCAAATCGAGTTTGTGTTCTGCCATCAGTTTTTCCATGTTTTCCCTGTCGCCAAGCAAAATCGGGATCGCAATTCCCTCATCTTGTAAAATTTGGGCGGCTTTTAGGACTTTGTAGTGATCGCCATCTGCCAAAACAATGCGTTGTTTTTCGTGTTTTGCCTTGTTGATCAGCAGTTTCATCAAATTGTCATCACGCCCCATGCGCTTGACAAGTTCGTCTTTGTAGGCTTCCCAATCCGTAATATGTTTTTTGGCGACTCCGCTTTCCATAGCCGCTTTCGCCACCGCAGGCGCTACGGTTGTAAGCAAACGTGGATCCATGGGTTTAGGAATAATGTATTCTCTACCAAACGTAATATTTTCTTGATTATATGCCAAATTCACAATTTCAGGCACAGGCAATTTCGCCAAATCCGCAATGGCTTTCGTAGCCGCCAATTTCATGGCTTCGTTGATGCAAGTAGCTCGCACATCAAGCGCCCCGCGAAAAATAAAAGGAAAACCCAGCACATTATTAACCTGATTAGGAAAATCGGAACGACCTGTAGCCATGATCAGATCGGGACGAGTCGCTACTGCCAAATTATAATCGATTTCGGGATCGGGGTTTGCCAAAGCAAAAACTATCGGGTTATCCGCCATGGTTTTAATGGTTTCTGGTTTCAGCACATTGGCTTTCGAAAGTCCCAAAAACATATCAGCCCCCGCCAAAGCCTCCTCCAAAGTATTTACATTGCGCGCCGTAGCAAACATTTCTTTTTCCTTCGTCAAACCTGCCCGATCTTTCCTAATAACTCCCTTGCTGTCGCACATGACGATATTTTCGGTTCGCAAACCCAATTCTTTGAAGAGTTTGACACAAGAAATAGCCGCCGCACCCGCACCCGAAATGACCATGACAATATATTCTATTTTTTTGCCAACCAATTCAAGGGCGTTCAACATTCCCGCACCCGCAATGATTGCTGTACCATGCTGGTCGTCATGCATAATTGGAATTTGTAATTCCTTTTTCAGCCGTTCTTCGATCTCGAAACAATCAGGAGCTTTGATGTCTTCGAGGTTTATGCCCCCAAAAGTAGGTTCGAGGGCTTTTACTACTTTCACGAAGTCGTCAATGTCGGTTACGTTCAGTTCGAGGTCGAATACGTCAATGCCTGCAAAAATTTTGAATAAAATGCCCTTGCCTTCCATCACAGGTTTCGAGGCTTCGGGTCCTATATCGCCCAAGCCCAAAACGGCTGTTCCGTTCGAGATAACAGCAACCAAATTGCCTTTGGCAGTATATTTATAAACATCTTCTTTGTTTTTGGCAATTTCCAAACAAGGTTTT
>JAAFHK010000250.1:0-4047 GCA_013297565.1 Cytophagales bacterium | reverse complement strand
AGTACGCCAATGCCAAATCGCGCTGTGTTTCGGTTGATTTGGTCGGAACAACCTCTATTTTACCAGGCTTGCCATGTGAGTGATAGTCGAGTGCGTCTTCGTCACGAACCATAAAAATTTTTGTTTTAGAGGGAAAAATTTGAAAAAATTGCGAACGTAGGTTTCAGCCTGTGGGCTGTTTTTGTGGTTTTCGACACAGGCTGCAGCCTATGTTACAAAAAAATACCTTGCATTTGCATAGCAAGTAGATAATTGCCCGAAATTTGCATTTTTCCTGACCAAAAAGCAAGCGTAGGGTTTAATTCGCCTTTGATCAGCTTGACAAAATCGGTTTGAGAGATCGTGATCGTACAATCGGCAGGCAATTTTTCATTACCAACCGTATTTTTTTGCGTGCCATCGAGGTGCAAGTAAGCGCCTTTTCCGAAATCAAACAAGACCTTTCCACTCAAAGCGGCTCTTTTACTTGCCCTTTCCCGCAAATGCTCCGTAATTTCTGAAAGAGTCATAGGAATAAATAATTTTGTGTGTAAAATAAAATTTCGTCTTCTGAACCATAATTTTCGGAATTACAAAATTAACAGCCTAAATTACGGCTGTTTCGTATCACGAACATTCTTGTTCGTGTCTATAGAGTAGCGAACAAGAATGTTCGCTGTATTTTACGCCTTTTTCCGAATCTGCATTTTCAGAATGGTAGAATAAACAGCATTACGAAATGGGCTGTTCTGTAGCATAGACTTTAGTCTGTGCTACAAATTCAACTTCAGCGCGCATATTTGGTAAAAATAGTTTGTATTTTTTGATAAAATATTGAAAATCAATGAATTAATAAAATTAATCCGTTTCAAAAATTGATTTCTCTTGCTTGATCACTTTTCGTTTTTTTACCAATCCTTTTCTTTTCAAATCTGGAGATGGATATGTGTAAGAAAAGTATTTTGAATAAGGATTTATTTGCATTTTATCATAAAAACCCATTTTAGAAAGTGCGTAACGGTAATATTCGACAAGATCAGCAATTTCATTTTCGTCTAATCGGTAGAAATCGGCTTTTTTACGGATATTTTCTCTAAAAAATGCAAGATGGGATCGATTGAAAATTTTTACACTGCTTGCAACATTTTCAGTTAAAATTTTTATTGACACATTTAGTTATGAAATCATATTCTACGTTTTTATATTGCCACAACTGTTCCGAATTATTTTTTTGTCTTTTGTAAATTAACCACAAATCTGTAAGCGGTTCGTAAAAAATTTTACGAATTTCTGTTTCCTCTAACTTTCTCTCAATTTGAAATCTGATCAAATAAGAAAAATTATTGAGAAAATCCTGATCTACCAATCTTTTTCGGGCGTATGGAATTACAGATAGATAATTGTCTATTTCGAAGGCTATCAAATCTGTATATGAGCTTTCTTGTAATTGCGTAATTTGTTCATTTCCAATAATTTTGGCTTTATAAAATTCCCTTTTTTCAGGATATTGAATATCCAAATTAGCCTTATTACCGTAGGTTTTATACGCTTCACCCAATTCACTATTTTTCAAAAGCAATAAAAATTCTTCGCCTTTCCTAAACGAAATCGGCTGTTCAAGAACGATTGTTTCAAAAACTTCTTCAACTTGTTTTTGCAAGGCTTTATAAATTTCCAAATCATTGGGATCGAACTTGACTACGCCACAGGAATTTTTGATATTTTCGATGTATTCTTTTGCTTTTTGGTACAATTCGCTGTTTTGTTTGGTTTCAATCAATACCGAACTCTCGAAATTCAAACCACTCAAGGCAAATTGTGTAAAATTATGACTTCCTAACCATAACTTTGCCTTGCCATCGGGCAGGTTAAAAAGCAGTATTTTAGAATGTAACAAATAGGTTAAATCTTTAAATTGTGCGCCTTGCGGATAAAACTTAACACAATGCAAATAAATATTACTTTGATAATATTTTGTCAAATCACTAAGTTTATCTAAGTCCGTAGGTGTGCTAATATCCACACACATAAACGATTCGGGTTTGGCTAACTTTTCCAAAAAAGCCTCACCCAAAAAACGATTGATTTGATCGGCATCGATTGTCCAAAAGGCAACCGTTCCGATCAAAGATTCGCATTGTTTGGTGGCGTTTCGCAAACCTTCTTGTACGGTTTCGTTTGCCAAAAATTGAATTGTATTGGGCATTTCTGTTAGCATGGGGCTTTTTTCGGAATTTTGCATGGTTTTTAGGTATTGTCTTGAGATGTAAATCATTCCCTTTGGGTTCATACTTTCGTACAAAAAATAACATTTCTTTAAGAAATGTTATTTTTAATTCATTGAAAACCAATATTTTATAAAAACACGATTCTATCAGCCGAAAGGGAATAACATCAAAAATACATTTTTTCCCCAAAAACTGTATTTTTGGAAAAACTCATGGATTTTTTTCGTTTTCATAGAATTTTCCATTGAAAATAAAAATAAGCCGCCGTTGTGGTCTTCGACCGACAACGGGGCGTATAAACCTACGACGACGGTCGAAGACCTCGTTAGGGTTGATCAAAACCCTTAGACCTTCCTGCAAACCGTTTCATAGTGCTCTGCTCCTACCAATTGATAAAAATTCAGCATTTCAACCTATGTAATTTGTTTATTACCCGCCAATTTTAGCATCAAAAACGCTAATGCGTCAAGCCACATTCCTTACAATGTTTTCGTTTTCCAAGTGGGCGTTTTTTGGGTGGGTTTTTATGCCCAAAATACATTTTTTCGGTGTATTGTGGCTTTTTCATATCTTTAGCATTTGCCTTTTTCTCCTCCATTCTTTGTTCCAAAAACGGATTGCGATCCTTAGCATAGCGGATTTTTGGTAGATCGCTTTTTTTGATTTTTGGTGTTTTTTGCGAACCAAAAGTTTCTATTTTTTCCGTATTTTTTGCATAGTTGTCGGTTTCGTTCGAGCGCGAATTTTGCGCAAAAAGGGCATTTGTAGAACCCAAAAATCCAACAAATAAAAGATTGAGCAGGAATATTCGCATAGTTTTGTAATTTTTTCTATTTAAACACTTGGTTTTGCGAATTATTTTAAAAAAAATTAATTTTTGATGAAAAAAATCAATAAAAAATAGATTTTTGCATTATCTATATGGGACTATTTTGTTTAAACATCTCTTAAAACCATTTTACCTGTGCGGCTACGCCTAATTTTTTGTTTGAGTGTTGTTTTGATGTTGGTTTGGCAAGCGCCTGTGTCTGCTCAAAGTTATACAGATTATGATTTAAAAGCAGGTCTTATTTTTCGGCTCGCCAAGTACATCACGCTACCTGCGCGCGCCTATGCCCAAACGCCCAAAAAGATGCGGGTAGGGATTCTGGGCGAAGACCCCTTTGGGACAAATATTGAACTGTTTTTTAAAGGACGACAAGCAAATGGTCGAGATATGGAAGTGTATAGGGCAAAAGAGGTGAAAAATTTGCTAAGTTGTCATATTGTTTTTGTCTGCCGTTCCGAAAAAGATCGAATCAAAGAAATTATAGCAGAAACTCGGAAATTTCCTATTTTAACCATTGGCGACAATATTACAGGCTTCTATGAAGCAGGCGGCATTGTCAATCTGAACGAAACAACCGTATTCGAGATCAATTTCCAAGCGGCCCAAAAAAGCGAACTCACTATAGATGCCCAATTATTAAAAATCCTTCAGCCTCCCACAAAAAGCAATGGTAAGGACTAAGTTGAACCATATTTCGGTCAGGATTAAGATCATGCTGATCATTATTTTTGTCAGTATGCTTTCGCTTAGTCTTGCTTTTGTTTTTATGTTTGCCTACGATTTTATTTCGTTCCGCAAAATGACCATTCAAGAAATTACCAATTTGGCAGAACTTGTTGGGGCGCATAATATTGCGGCTATCGAATTTTTTAATGATGCCAATTATTATAACGGTCAGAAAACAGCCCAAGACGATCTTTCGCGCATGATTTCGGTTGATAAGCGAGTGCAAGCCGCTTATATTTTTACGACCAATCAAAAAATTTTTGCAGGAGTCAATAGCCCCTCTAT
>JAAFHK010000025.1:572-19073 GCA_013297565.1 Cytophagales bacterium | reverse complement strand
GTTTCAATGTGAAAGAAGAAGTAGCCGTACCCATCATTTACAAAGGTGTAGAAACTAAAGACCCTTTGCGATTGGATATTTTGGTGAATGATTTGATAATAGTGGAAGTAAAAGCCGTTTCCGAACTTGCCCCGATTCATCACGCACAAACCATTTCTTATCTAAAATTATCGAAAAAACCTAAAGCACTTTTGATCAATTTTCATTCTGTTCGCCTTGTGGAGGGAAGTAAGCCGTTCGTAGACGAAGATTTTGCGCAACTTCCCAAAGAATAATTTTACCACAAGGACACAAGAAGCACAAGAAATACAAACCACAAAGGCTGTTTCTTGTGCCTCTTGTGTTCTTGTGGTGATAAAATCAAAGTAGCACCCCATCAAGCTCTTGCACTTTTTCAGGCAAATTCGTTTCTTCCAAAATTTCCCTCAAATCTCGTTCAATCGTGTTGCAAAGCGAAGTAATCGGCACATCAGTTGCCTGATTCTCAAAAGGATTTTCATTTACCTCGCCTATTTTGGCAATGGTGCTAAAAACAAAACTAATAAGCACCGAAATTGGGAACATCAACGCCTGCAAACCTAATTTATGAAAATCACCAATTAGGCAAAAAGGCAACAAAAACATAAAAGCATACAGAAATAAAACGGTAAAAAAGTGATATTGACGCAATAGAGGCGTATTTTTGATCCGTTCGCAAGCCCCTTGATAATTCGCCAAAGCCAAGAGTTGCCCCTCAATCTGAAAACTATCGAAACCTCCCAGAGTACCATTTTGCATGGCTTTATAAATTTCTTGTGCCATCATTTTTTGCAATTCGTTGGGCTTGTTTTGCTTGTTTTTGAGTTGCGAAAGTTCATTTTCCGATAAAAAAGGCTTTAATTCGTCCCAAGTTTCTTGTTGTCGCAAATGCAAACGCAGGGCGTGCGCCCATGCAATTTGTTTGTAAATCAGGGATTTTTTAAACCTTTCGCTTCGTTCTTTTTGGTAGTTTTCTTGGTGCGAATGGCTATCAGTAAAAGTAAAAAACAAACGCGCCAAAACCCTGCTCGAATTAACAATTCCGCCCCATTGGGTTCGGGCTTCCCACCAACGACCATAAGAATTATTGTTCCGAAAACCTAAAAAAATTGCCAATGCTCCACCCAAAGTTCCAGCAATGCTAAACGGCAGAGTTATTTTTTGGAACTCAAAAACCTCAAAAAGCACCCAAACTAAAATGCCTAAAGAAACTGAAAAAAACAGTTCATAACGCATATACCATAGAACTCGGTGCGGAAGAAAAATTTTTCTTGTGAGCATATTTTAGTTTCTTTTTACCACAAGGATACAAGAACCACAAGGAACAGCCTTTGTGGTTTGTATTTCTTGTGTTCCTTGTGTCCTTGTGGTCATAAATTTATTTACCCAACTGTTTTACCATCATTTCAGCCGCCGCCGCACCCGAATTTTGCTGCTGTCCTGTAATCAGGTTGCCGTCTGCAATAGCATACGCCGCAAAGGGATAGGAAACTTTGAAATTAGTCCCCGCAATTTTTCGGGCTTCGGTTTCTATGCGGTAAGGCTGAATTTTAGTCCCAACGGCTTGATCGGCAAATTCTTCTTCGGCATCAGCAAAACCTGTCCATGTTTTGCCTTTGACCAAAAGTTCTCCGTTTGATTTTTTGGCTTCCAAAAGCAAAGTAGTCGAGTGGCAAACCGCCGCACTTGGTTTTCCGCTTTCATAAAACACCGCAAATAATTTTTCTAAGTCTTTATTAGCCCTAAAAGTGTACATGGGGGCTTGTCCGCCTACCAAAAAAATTGCGTCATAATCTTTCGGATTTACGTCAGCTATTTTTTTGGTATTTGCCAACATTTGGTGGAAACTTTCTTTTTGCAAATAGCCCAAACTGATTACGTCATGTGCCGAATAACCGCTTGGATCGGTCGGGTTCGAGTAGCCGTCCATTTCGATTTTTCCTCCTTCGGTCGAAACCAATTCGACTTCGTAGCCTGCCTCCTCAAAAATGCGCAAAGGGTGGGTAAGTTCTGCCGCCCAAAAACCGATGCTCCAGCCTGTTTGTTTGCTTACCGAAGGCGAGCTGGCAACCATGAGAATTTTACCCTTCGAAGGTGCACCATGAAAATGCACGTATTGATTTATTTCTTGTACCATTTTTATAATTTTTTTGAGTAGAAAAATTTGTTTTGTTTTAATGATACAATTTTACAGTTTGTACTTACCTTTGCCAATAGTTTAACCCAAAAGTGCGATACATACCTTTTTGAAAGTATGCCTGATTTTATTTATAAAGGGAAAATTTATTATAATCCCGTTCAGTTTGTGATGGAAATGATTGGCGGAACTTGGAAAGCCCCGATCCTGTGGCGTTTGCGCGAGCAGACTCTGCGCTACGGCGAACTCCGCAAAGATATTGCGCATATTTCGGACAAAATGCTCACTTCGCACCTGCGCGAATTGGAAGAAGACGGACTGATTCATAGGGAAGTTTATGCCGTAGTTCCGCCCAAAACAGAATATTCACTGACCGAAAAGGGGAAAAAAATGATCGGATTAATTACCCAAATTCGAAATTACGGTTTGGAAATGATAGAGGAGGAAAAGAGGAACAAACGGATCGAATAATAAGCAATATTTTCCTATCTTTGTGCCAAAAAAAACGAAAATATGATCCGACCAAACCAACTTGTTTTTATTTTGGGCTTGCTTTTATTGGCTTCCTGTGCCGCCCCGCCAAGTTTGTCGTTCAATGGAATGTCGATTCACCCCGATGTAAAAACAATTTCCGTTGCGCCTTTTGCGACCGATGCCCCCACGGGTCCGCCCACTCTGGGACCCGATTTTACAGAACGTTTGCGGAATTATTACCGCCAAAATACCCGACTTGCCCTCATTCCTGATAATGGAGATATGCAGGTCGAAGGGGCGATTGCAAGCTATGAAGTTACGCCTGTAGCCGCACTTGCCAGCCAACAAGGACGTGATGCCAGTGGTAATCCGCAAACTTTACAACAGATTGCGGGACAACAAAGGCTAACTATAGTGGTGCAGGTACAGTTCACGCATGGCATCGAACCTGATAAAGATTTTAAACAAGATTTTTCGTTTTATGCCGATTTTGACGGAAATCAAAGCCTTCAAGCCGTAGAAAGCCGCCTAATTGATGATATTTTCAAGCAATTAATCCTTGAGATTTTTAATAAAACCGTTGCGGATTGGTAAAATTGAGAAGTTATTTTGTATGAAAGAATGAATTTTTTAAAAACTCAAAAAATTCACTACCTTACACCGCCAATTTCCTCTTGTATCCATTATGCCAACAAAAAACGCCAAAAAAACCGAAATAATAGCAAATCCTGTTGTGCCAATGCCCGACCTTATCGAGGTTTTTGGGGCAAGGGAACATAATTTGAAAAATATTGATGTGAGTTTTCCCCGCAACCAACTGGTCGTCATTACAGGCATTAGCGGTAGCGGAAAATCCTCTTTGGCTTTTGACACCATCTACGCCGAAGGGCAACGCCGCTATATGGAAAGTTTTTCGGCGTATGCGCGTTCGTTTATTGGTGGCATGGAACGCCCAGATGTAGATAAAATCAATGGTTTAAGCCCTGTGATCTCGATTGAGCAAAAAACCACTTCTCGAAATCCCCGATCTACGGTTGGGACGGTTACGGAAATTTACGATTTTTTGCGACTGCTTTTTGCGCGGGCAGGCGAGGCGTACAGTTATGTTACAGGCGAAAAAATGATCCGCCAATCCGAAGATCAGATCATTAATCAGATTTTGCAAACCTTTGATAATCAAAAAATTAACCTTTTAGCGCCTATCGTCAGAGGTCGAAAAGGACATTATAAAGAACTCTTTGTACAGCTTCGAAAACAGGGATACACGAAAGCCCGAATCGATGGCGAAATCACGGAATTGGTAGCCAATATGCAACTCGACCGCTACAAAAATCACGACATCGAACTCGTGGTCGACCGCCTTAAGGTCAAAGAAGAAGACCGTTACCGTATTTCGCAATCCGTCAAACTGGCTTTGAAAGAGGGAAAAGGCATTATGATGGTCGTTGATGAAAAAGATCATTTCAAGTTTTTTTCCAAATTCCTGATGTGTCCCACTTCGGGAATCGCCTATGACGAACCTGCACCGAATTTGTTTTCTTTCAATTCGCCTTACGGTTATTGCCCACATTGCAAGGGTTTGGGGTTCATTGAGGAAATGACAAAAGAATCAATCATGCCTAATGAAACCTTGAGCATTAGCGGCGGGGCGATTGCTCCTTTGGGTGAATACAGGGATATTTGGATTTTTAAAAAAATAGAAATTGTCTTAAAAAAACACAAAATAAGTCTAAGCACACCGATCAACAAAATGCCCGAAGAAGTAATCAACGTTTTACTTTACGGTTCGGACGAAGTGATCGAGATAGATTCTAAAAAATACCCAAATACCACATGGGACACAAAGTTTGAGGGAATTATTACTTTTTTAAAAAAACAACAGGAATTAGGAAACGATAGCATTGATGACTGGTTAAAGGATTTTTCGGTAATCCAAACTTGTCCCGAATGTAGCGGATCAAGGCTGAAAAAAGAGGCTTTGCACTTCAAAATAGATGAAAAAAACATTTCCGATTTGGCAAAAATGAACCTTCGAACCTTGCGCACTTGGTTCGAAAGTTTGGAAAATAGACTCTCCTCAAAACAGCAAGCTATTGCCCACGAAGTTTTGAAAGAAGTCCGCAAAAGAATTGGATTTTTATTAGATGTGGGTTTGGATTATCTGGAACTGGATCGTCCTGTGCGCACACTTTCAGGTGGCGAGGCGCAACGGATTCGTCTGGCTACACAAATTGGTACGCAACTCATCGGGGTTCTGTATATCTTGGACGAGCCAAGCATTGGTTTGCACCAAAGGGACAACGCCAAACTGATCCGATCTCTGCAAAATTTGAGAAATTTGGGCAATTCGGTGATCGTAGTCGAACACGACAAGGACATGATGCTTGAGGCAGATTATGTGATTGATATTGGACAAGGGGCGGGGATTCACGGCGGGAGGATTGTGGCACAAGGCACACCAAAGGATTTTTTGGCACAAAACAGCCTAACGGCGCAGTACCTAAATGGTACGAGAAATATTGAAATTCCGAAAAATTTTAGGGAAGGAAAAGGTAAAGAAATTGTACTTTCGGGGGCTATAGGACACAACTTAAAAAACCTTACACTCAAATTGCCCCTTGGGAAATTGATCTGCATGACGGGCGTTTCGGGTTCAGGCAAATCTTCGCTGATCCACCATACGCTTTTCCCTATTTTGAATAAACATTTTTTCAGAGCAAAAAAAGAAGCCCTTAGTTACGAAAAAATTGAAGGTTTGGAACACATCGATAAGGTAATCGAGGTTGATCAATCCCCCATTGGAAGAACGCCTCGATCCAATCCTGCCACTTATACTAATATGTTTGGCGACATCAGGCAACTTTTTACCGAATTGCCAGAAGCCAAAATTAGGGGGTATAAAGCGGGGCGTTTTTCGTTCAATGTGCGAGGCGGGCGCTGCGAAACCTGCGAAGGGGCAGGAAAAAAGACGATCCAAATGGATTTTTTGCCTGATGTACTGATCGATTGCGAAAATTGTAAAGGCAAACGCTACAATCGTGAAACCCTCGAGGTTCGCTTTAAAGGCAAATCCATTGCCGATATACTCGACATGACAGTCGAACAAGCAGTCGAGTTTTTCGAAAACCAACCCAAAATTTTACAAAAAGTACGTACCCTTTTCGAAGTAGGTTTGGGTTATATTACGCTTGGGCAACACGCTACTACGCTTTCTGGCGGCGAAGCGCAAAGGGTGAAACTGGCTACCGAACTTTCAAAAAAGGATACAGGAAAAACCTTGTATATTTTGGACGAACCGACTACAGGCTTGCATTTTGAGGACGTACAGCATCTTTTAGCCGTTTTGCATAAACTTGCAGACAAGGGAAATACGGTTTTGATCATCGAACACAACCTCGATGTGATCAAAACGGCTGACCATATCATCGATTTGGGTTTGGAAGGCGGCGAAAGAGGCGGCACGATCCTGTGCGAAGGCACACCTTTTGATATTTGCAAAAATCAAGAAAGTTATACGGCGCAGTTTCTAAGGAAGGAATTGGGTTTGATTTAATATAAACCAAACAAGCGCTTTGCTTTTTTTATTTCCTGTTTAATTTCTGCAAAAGGCGGGATATTTTCATCACGTTCGAGAATAATGCCTTTGGGTTGGCAAACCGAAAGTACGTACTCCATCACGTCCCAGATTTCTTGAGGTGTGTTTTGCGAATGACTGTCGATCAGTACGCCGTTCGATGCCTCAAAACCTCCCGCAAAATGCAGTTGGATAATGCGTTCTAAGGGAATTTGGGACAAAAACTGGCGGTAATCGAAACGGTGATTGTAGGCATTGGTATAAAGATTGGTAATATCGAGCAGGAGTCCGCAGTCGGTTTGTTCCAAAATTTGCGTCAAAAACTGGGTTTCTGAAAGATTACTATTTGGTAATTCGAACAGATACGTAATATTTTCCAAAACCAAAGGGTAGGAAATTTGCCTTTTGGCAGTTTCGATATTACGAACGAAAACTTCAAGGGCTTCTGTACTGAAAACCGAAGGCGAAAGATGCCCAATTTCGATGCCACCCGCTTTAGTAATGGCAATATGCTCTGACCAGTAAGGCGGATCGACAAATTCTATAAGACGCGCCACTTGGTCGAGATATTTCGGGTCAAGCCCTTGGGCAGTCCCCAAAGAAAGATTCAGCCCATGCGGAATGAGGGTAAAACTCTGTTTCAAAATTTCCAATTCACGCCATTTGCTGGGGGGCGCATCGAGGTAATGATCTAAGGTAATTTCGAGAAAATCAAGGCTTTGCGGTTCGAGAAACAAGTCAGATTTGAATACCGACCTGAACCCCAAGCCTACTCCCAAGAATGGAATATTGGAAAGTTCGTTTTTCATAGTTTGGATTTTTTCAGGAAATAACCCAAACACCAAACAAAGGTTTCTAAAAAATAAAAAATAAATGGTTTTTTGGTACATTATTTAAAAAACGCATTATTTTTGTAGAAAGTCAGAGGATTAGTAAATTTCATTTACAAAAAAAATAGTAAAATACCATGAAAATTGAACAAAAACACTGGACAGAAAATAAGCAATGGTCGGCTGTACAGGGTTCTCATCTGGGAAATTCTGCCCAACTTGTACTTGCTTTTGGCAGTAAGGCGGTTTTGGCAGGACAAAAAATTTATGAAGAATTAAAAATGATGTACCCTAAAGCGCATATCCTTATGGGTTCGACTTCGGGCGAAATTGTAAATACGGAGGTTTATGACGATTCAGTGGTGGTTACGGCAATTTGTTTTGAAAAAACTACCATCAAAGTAGCCCATACAGACATCAGTGCAGGCGCAGAAAGCCGAATGGCAGGCGAAAAATTGGCAAAAGAGCTTAATAGTTCTGATTTGAGGCATATTTTTGTGATTTCGGACGGAATGCACGTTAATGGAACGGCTTTGGTGGCTGGTTTTGAGGCTATTTTTGGAGATCGGGTTTCGGTAACAGGCGGTTTGGCAGGAGATGCGGCTTCGTTCCAGTCTACGGTGGTAGGTTTGGACGGCACGCCCTCGACAGGACGACTTGTGGCGGTTGGTTTGTATGGGGAAGCCCTCAAAATTGGGTATGCTTCTTTTGGTGGCTGGAGTTCTTTTGGGGCAGAACGGCAGGTTACGAAATCGGAGGCGAATGTGCTTTACGAACTTGATGGAAAACCCGCTTTGGAACTTTATAAGACTTATTTGGGCAAAAAAGCGGCAGATTTGCCTGCTTCGGCTTTGCTTTTTCCGCTAAGTCTGAAAAACGATCATGCCGAATCGGGTGAATTGGTCAGAACAATTTTGACCATAGATGAGGAAAAACAAAGTATGACTTTTGCAGGTGATATTCCGCAGGGAAGCCGCGTAAAACTGATGAAATCGGACAATGATAGCTTGGTAGAAGGGGCGGAAAAAGCCTCTCAAAAGAGTAGGGAACTGCTTGATACTGAACCAGAACTGGCTATTTTGGTGAGTTGTGTGGGACGAAAATTGGTTTTGGGACAAAGTGTAGAGGAGGAGATCGAAGCCGTTCGCGATACTTTGGGTGATGAGGTGGTGATTACAGGTTTTTATTCTTATGGTGAGCTGGCTCCTGCGCGCAAATACAGCGCTTGTTTGTTGCACAACCAGACCATGACCATTACGCTTCTCTCTGAAAATTAATTTTTTTTTCTTTGTTCAAAATCAATCATTTATGTCCTATCATAAAACGCTTGAGCGCCAGCTTCGTAAAATTTTTGGCAAGGGAAACGATATTCCAGCAAATATCATTCCCTTGCTCGAAGTCATTAGTAATACCTACGAACAGTATGACGATGAAAAGGATTTATTGAACAATACCATGGACGTAGGTTTGCTCGAACTTACCGAATCAAATGCGGCACTCCTGAACCAAAAAACAGCGCTCGAAAAAGCCTATCAGGAATTAGCCGAAACCCAAACCAAACTTAATGAAGCTGAACAGATTGCGGCATTGATGCGAGAAGTTGAAGAAAAAAATGCTCAACTGATTACCAGCGAAGAAGAACTGAAGCAAAATTTGGAGGAATTACAAACGGCGCAAGAGTTTCTTCAACAAAAACAAAATGCCCTCAACGATGCCCTTGCCAAAAATCAAGCCATTATGAATGCGCTCGATAACAGCGCCATTGTGTCAATAACTGATATGCGTGGTAAAATTATCAAAGTCAATGAGGCTTTTTGTAAGGTTTCGGGGTATAAAGAAAATGAACTTATTGGTGCAGATCATCGAATAGTTAATTCGGGTCATCATTCCAAACAGTTTTGGGTACAAATGTGGCAAACCATTTCGAAGGGCGAAGCATGGCGCTCCGAAGTTTGCAATCGGGCTAAAGATGGCAGTTTATATTGGATAGATGCGGTTATTAATCCCATTTATAACGAAAAAGGCAAAATCGACCAATATTTGTCGATCCGTTATTTGATTACCCAACGGAAAGAAGCCGAACAAACCGTTATAGCTCAAAACACTGCCCTGCAAAGCAATTTGGAGGAAGTTACTATGCTTAAGGAAGCCAGCGAACATTCGCACGAAGAACTCCAAAAACTATTGAAAAATGTTACAGATAGTATTAATTATGCCAAACGTATCCAAAAAGCAATTATTCCAAGAGAAACGGAATTGAAAAAACATTTGGATTGTTTTGTGTTTTTTCGCCCAAAAGACATTGTTTCAGGGGATTTTTATTGGTTTGCCGACAAAGGCGACAAAAAAATAGTTGCTGTTGCGGACTGCACAGGGCATGGCGTTTCGGGTGCTTTTATGACCATGATTGCCAATAATATTCTCAACCAGATTGTGCATAATCACGAATTTCATGCTCCAGACGAAATTTTGAATATTATGCCTATTTTGTTAGAAAAAACGCTTTTACATTCCGAAGGCAAAATCAGGGACGGTATGGATATTGGCATTGTTAGCATTTATTTGGAAGATGAAAAAACAAGTAAAGTAGAATACGCAGGAGCAAAAACGCCTTTGTATTATGTCAAAAACCGCAATTTTGAAGAAATAAAACCAGATCGGGTAGCTATTGGGGGGGCTATAAAAGACGATTTTGCGTATCAAAAACATGAGTTACTTTTTGAAACAAATCTTAGAGATTTGGAAAATCCTCAAGATTTGACCTTATATTTATTTTCGGACGGTTATCAAGACCAGTTTGGCGGGGATAGAAACCGAAAATTTATGTCCGTCAATTTTAAAAATCTTTTGAGCATGATGGGAAATCGCCCGATGGAGGATCAAAAACAAATTTTGATCGAGGCTTTCGAAACGTGGAAAGGAGAAAACCGCCAAACTGATGATGTGTTGGTAGTGGGTATAAAATTATGAAAAATAGCCTGTTATTGGTTTTATTTTATTTTTTCTATGCGAACGTTTTGCAGGCGCAAGAACGGATTTTTCTGATCGATTCGGTCAAAAACGAATATCGATTGAACGATTTTACCTATTTCTATGCCGACAGCACGAACCAAATAAGTTTGGAACAGGTCAAAACAGCCGATTTTTCCAAAAAAATGCAGGTTTATCATTTCCAAAACGTCCTCCCCAAATCCTATCATACGTATTGGTACAAATTAAAAATACACAATCAGGTCAAAACCCACATCGATTTTACTCTCGAATTAGGCGATTTTCCTGTGATGGAATTTTATCTTTTGAACTCTCGACAGCAACTCATTCGACAGCAGAAAACGGGCAAAAATGTGCCTTTTAGCCAAAGAGCATGGGATATGCAAGCCGATATATTGCCTTTTACTGTGCCTTACCAAGACACGCTTACGCTAATTGTGCAGGTTCGGATAGCGGAGGCTTACGAACCTTTTAAAGAACTGCGTTTGACTTCCTTAAAAAACAGTACGGAAGCAAAAGTGGACAAAATAGAGCCACAATTATTGTATTTGGGGGCAATGTTTTTGATGTTTTTTTACAACTTGCTGTTTTTCTTCATGGTACGTGATCGGGCGTATCTGTATTATGCGCTGTATATTTTTAGCATGGCTTGTGTGTCTTTTGACAATACCTCCTCCGTTCTGCGGGAAAACCCCTACGGAACAGAACTTTTGACCAATTTTACGGCACTGTTTATTACCTTGCTTTATACCCAATTTATTCGTTATTTCCTCAATATTCCGCAAATTCGCCCCATTCTCAATCGTTATTGCGACTATTGGGTGTATGCCCGCAGCGCATTTATTATCGTGTTAATTTGGATATATATCGAAAGTCCTAAACAGGTACTCGACCATAGTTTTGTCTTATTTGTCTTTATTTTGGATATTTTGTTGGGTTTGTGGTTTATTTATAAGGCTTGGAAAAAAAATCCTATTCTCTCGGCTTATATGGTTTTGGGTTATTTGGCAATGACTTTGCCTTTGAGCTTTGCTATTTTCAAACAAATTATTCAAATTGAGGTCAGCCCTGATACAGACGGAGTCATTGTTCAGATGGGCGTAATTATCGAATTGGTAACGTTTTCTTTGGGTTTGGGTTACCGTAGCAAAGTGGCTGAAAAAGAAAAACTACGAGTTTTGGAAGAAAACAGACAAATTATTTTGGGACAAAATGTGGTTTTGGAACAAAAAGTTACAGCACGAACCATCGAACTCAATGAGCAAAAACAAGCTGTAGAAGAACGAAACAAGCATATTATGCAAAACATAAACTATGCGCGCCGAATCCAAGAGGCTTTCCTGCCCAAAGAAGAACACATACGAAAATATTTAGCCGATTTTTTTATTTTGTTCAAACCGCGTGATGTGGTTTCGGGAGATTTTTATTTCTTCGAAAAAGTTGAAAACAAAATCATTATTGCCGCCATCGACTGCACAGGGCATGGCGTGTCGGGGGCGTTTATGACCATGCTCGGCAATGAAATTTTGCACAAATTGGTTGATAATGACCGCATTACAAGTCCCGATTTGCTCCTGAACGAACTGCACAAGGGCGTTCGCCAAGCCCTCAAACAAGCCGAAACCGAAAACCGAGACGGCATGGATTTGAGTG
The DNA here is from genome assembly GCA_013297565.1 of Cytophagales bacterium. Classification (GTDB taxonomy): domain Bacteria; phylum Bacteroidota; class Bacteroidia; order Cytophagales; family Thermoflexibacteraceae; genus JAAFHK01. Next base: position 7,396 of record JAAFHK010000025.1, on the reverse strand, counting down.
TGATTACTATCGAAAAAACGGAAAGAAATAACATTTCTTCAAGAAATGTTATTTCTAAAGTAAGTTTTGCAGGGGCAAAAAATCCTTTAATTTATATCCAAAATGCTGAATTATTTTTACTCAAAGCCGATAAAACGCCGATTGGAGGCGTACAACAAGAGCAAGAACGAATTTTTACAAAAACCGACATTGAGATCAATTCTCCAACCATGTTTTACCTTTTTACGGACGGTTTTCAAGACCAATTTGGCGGTGCGGAAAAACGAAAATTTACGATTTCCAAGATGAAAACCTTATTTTTGGAAATTCACGAAAAACCTTTGACAGAACAAAAAGAAATCCTCGACCGCACTTTCGAAAATTGGCGAACAGAAGCCAACGAAAAACAGATTGATGATGTGCTGATAATTGGGCTGCGGATTTAGGAAAAATGGTAGTGTTATAAATTGTTTCTGGCAATCTCTACAATAAAAATTTTGAGAACCATTGCCTTTTATGCCGTTTGTTTTATCTTTGCACTGTAGCAATGCAGGAATTTTACTTTTATTTTTTTTCCTACTTTTGCAACTGGAATTTATCATTTTTATATCCCAAACTTCACCATGAGTTGGTTCAAACGTACCCAAAAAGGCATCACAACGCCTACAGAGGAAAAAAAAGATACCCCTGACGGGCTTTGGTTCAAAACCCCAAGTGGCAAAATAGTCCTGACGCGCGACCTACGGAATCACGCCTACGTAAGCCAAGAAGACGGTTATCACGTAAAAATTGGCTCGGCAGAATATTTCGAGATTCTCTTTGATAACAATGAATTTGAGGAACTCGATGCCAATTTACAATCTGCCGATCCTTTGCAATTTACAGATACCAAAAACTACGCAAGCCGCCTCAAAGCCTCTCAAGCCAAAACCAATTTGAAAGATGCCATTCGGACTGCCTACGGCAAAATGAACGGTTTGGATTTGGTCGTGGCTTGTATGGATTTCGACTTTATTGGCGGTTCGATGGGTTCGGTGGTAGGCGAAAAAATTGCAAGAGCCATTGATTTTGCCCGAATCAATCGTTATCCTTTGTTGATTATTTCTCGTTCGGGCGGGGCGCGCATGATGGAAGCAGGCTATTCACTTATGCAAATGGCAAAAACTTCTGCACGTTTGGCACTTTTGGACGATGCGGGCATTCCTTATATTTCTCTCATGACCGACCCAACCACAGGTGGCGTTACAGCTTCCTATGCCATGCTTGGTGATTTTAATATTGCCGAACCCGAAGCCCTAATTGGCTTTGCAGGACCTCGCGTCATTCGTGAAACTATGGGGCGCGACCTACCCGAAGGTTTCCAAACTGCCGAATTTGTCCAAGAACACGGCTTTTTGGATTTCATAGTCGACCGCAGAATATTAAAAAATCGTTTGAGTACCTTGTTGAAAATGTTGAAATAAAAAAGAAAAAGCGTTTGGGAAAAATCCTAAACGCTTTTTTGTGGGTAATTTTCTTTTTTTAATTTCTATCAAATTTTTCCAAAAAATAATTCTTTTTTGGAAACCTTTGTACCAAAATCATGTCTTTTCAAAAGTTTAGATAAAATAGAGGAAATCATGGCAGACGAACTGAAAAATTTTGTTGAGCAAAACCGCAAGGATTTCGAGATGTTCGAAACTGATACTGAAGCGCTTTGGCAAGGCGTTAAAATAGGACTTGTTCCGCAAAAAAGGCGTTTCGAAATCATCAAAACTTGGGCATGGCGCGTGGCGGCTGTTTTGGTGCTTGGGATTGGTTTGGCTTGGATTTTTATTGGACAAAAGCCTGACAATCAATGGGATACAGCCGAACTCAAAGATGCGGAAACATATTATGGGAATTTGATAGACCAAAAATTGCAGATAATCCAAACCCAACACAGCAACCGAGTCGATCCTGCACTTTTCAAAGATTTGGAGGCGCTCGATAGTGCCTGTAAGGAACTCAAAACTGACCTGAAAGATAATGCCTCGAATGCCGAAGTGGTCAATGCTATGATCCAACATTACCGAATCAAACTCAAACTTTTGGAAAACATTTTAGATGAATTGGAGGAAGATAAAAATGAAAACAAAACTCGTCATATTAGTTTGTAATTTGCTCATTTTCAGTTTATTCCAAACCAACCTTTGGGCGCAAACCGACAATACCAAACTGACCAAAACCCTGAATCGTACTTTCAAAGTGAAGGCTGAACCCGAAATCGAACTGCTGAATAAATATGGGCAAATCATAGTCGATACTTGGAACAGCGATTCGGTACGGGTAGAGATCGAAGTGAGCGCTTTTGCCAGCAAAGAGGAAAATGCTCAACGTATGCTTGACCGTGTAGAGGTCGATTTTTCGGAAATACAGGGCAATCTGAAAATCGAAACAATGCTTGACCGCAAAACTGACGCTATCTCGGAACTTTGGAACAAGGTTACGGATTTTTCGAAAACGGTTTTGAGTGAAAATAATCTGCACATCAATTTTCGGCTAAGCGTTCCGCCCCAAACTTTTCTCTTGCTGACCAATAAATTTGGTGATGTATATATTGACGAATTGGGCAAGGCGAACCTGTTTGTATCGTATGGTAACCTGAAAATCAATGCTTTACAAAAAAGTTCGACCATCGAATTGCGTTTTGGATCGGCACGAATCAAACGGATTCAAGATGCTTTGCTCAAGCTAAATATTGCGGAAGTAAGTATCGAAACGGCGGAAAATTTGGAAATCGAAAGCCTTTCTTCGACCGTAGAAGTCGAAAAAGCCAAACGAATCAAAACCAATTCGCGAAACGATAAAATTAGGGTCAAACATTTAGGATTTTTGGAAGGAAAAAGTCATTTTACCCGCTTCAAACTGGCAAGTTTGGCAGGCAGTACGCAGATGCTCATGAGTTATGGCGAAATGGTCATCGATTGGGTTGATCCTAATTTTACCGAAATCCAGATCGAGAGCAAAGCAACAGATATTGAGGTAATTTTTGCCAAAAATGCCTATTATGAGGTCGATATGCCCGAAAAACAAGGCACGAAACAACCTGAAAAAAAGGGAAATAATATACTAAACGGGCTTCTTCCAAACGCTAATCAAGGTTTGCAACAAGGTTTAAATCCGAATAGTAATCAGTCAAATTCGCAAAACAACAGACGAACTGTAGGGACTCCGAACGGAAAAAATCCAAGCCAAGTTCGAATAAAAGCCGAAGGCGGTGAGGTTAAATTGCAAAGCGAATAAAAAATTTTCGTATAACGAACATTCTTGTTCGTTTTGGGGCGAACAGGAATGTTCGACCTACCGAAAAATCACTTTTGACTCTTCATTCGAAAGCCTGCTCGCAGGCTTTCGCCACGTCTAATGAGTTCTGAATCAAACCTTTGCGAAGGCGTGCAAGGTTCAGGACTTGCCCAACAGCGAGGATCATCTTTTGGGACAAAAACCCTAAAACCATCTGCTGTATAAACCGTATCACAAACCGCAATAGGGTAGGGGATAGGATACAAAAAATGTTGTTTGTAATTAATAGGAATGGTATTTTTGATTTTTTTCAAAACAGAAACTTCCGAAAAAAAAGAAAGATTGAAAAAATTGGAAAGCAAAATAAACAAATAACACAGCACGAAAAAAAAGGCAATTTTTTGGAAATAAGCATGGTACTTTTCAAAGATTTGCTCCAAAAAAGGAAATACCCATAAAACACCTGACACGAAACCCATTGCCAAAAAACCATGTGCAAAACGAAAATCGGGGGCGGTCAAAAACCAAAAGACCAAACCTCCCAAACTAATCCCAAAAACAATTCCGTAGGGTATTGTAGCATAGGCTTTAGCCTGTGTTTTATTTATTAAACGATATATTCCAAACGGAATTAAGATAATTATTCCAAAAAACATGATTTTTTCGAGCAAACTATTTGGGCGGGATTCGAGCCAAACAGGAAACCAATCGGCAAAAGGCAAGGGCGAATCTCTTGAAATATGAGTTAGATCAGGCGGAATTTTTGCCCAAATTTCCACCAAAAATTTTTCTTCAATGACTTTCGAAATAGGAATTTTCCAATCGAAGCCAAACCAATCCAAAGCAGAAAAAGGATAAATCAAATAGCCCGAAAGAATCACATTGCGCCCTAACCAAAGGGAAATTACAAAAAAATTAAAAAATACAAAAAACAAGATTGACTTTTTTTGCTGTAACATAGGCTTTAGCCTGTGCTTCCAAACCGAAGGCACAAAAACGCCAAAAATCAATAAAATAGGCACATTGGAGAGTTTGAGTGTGAGCAAAAAACAAGCGGCACTCAAAATCACAAACCATTCCGAATCAAACACGGGCTTAAGATTAGTTTTTAGTTTTTCGGAAGTTTCGAGCAGAATGAAAAAGACCAGCAAAGTTGCCAACATATCGGGACTTGGCGAACTGATCCATTTGTAATAGAAATAAAAACTGAAAAGCAAAGCACTGAAATACAAGGGTTTATCAAAATTTCGGAGGCAATAAATCGAAAAGGCAAAAAGCAAAACGGCGTTCAAAAGATAAAAATTTTGAGGCAAAAAATTAAAAAAAGCGGCTAAGAGAAAAAAATGAGAATTGAAAGCCAAACGCCCATGCAAATTGCCTAAACCAAACACAACAGGTTGATTTTCAGCCCATTGGATTGCTTGCAAATGGTATAAACCTGTGTCGTAGTTGAAGGGCAAGGCAAGAGAGGAAATAAAAAAAATTAGAAAAAAAAGGAGAGCTAACATTTTTTGGAAACCCAAGTGATTTGCGAGTGAAAACACTTGTAAAGGCAGTGGTGATGGGCGAACATTCTTGTTCGCCTGAAAAATATCAAATAAAAATTTACGCTTTATAATAAAAAACAAGCCTAAAAACGAAATAATTGCCGTTTTTACAAAAAAATTGATAGGAACAAAAAAAGAAAGAAACGCCAACAGACTCGCCAAAGTCAAGAGTCCCAAGACAAAAATATAGTCAATGCTAAGGTCTTGATTTTGGAAAATTTGAAGTTTTAAGAAAAGCGTTTTTACTAAAAAACCTATTCCTAAAATGACAAGTAAAGTCAAAAAAAAGGGAATAATCGAAAAAATCATGCGAAATTTTATATTTTAAAATCTCACTGACCTATTTTCTGCCTAACGGCTTCGTAGAGCATAACTCCTACGGCAACCGATACGTTTAGCGATTCGATTTTGCCCATCAAAGGAATTTTTGCCAAAAGATCAGCTTGTTGCAAATGTTCGGGTTGGATTCCGTCTTCTTCCGATCCAGCCAAAATAGCAGTAGGTTCGGTAAAATCCACTTTGTAAAGAGGAAAAGCGGCTTTTTCGGTACAAGCAATGACTTGCAAACCGTTATTTTTTAGAAAACGAATAGCGTCTTTCAAATTTTTCTCCCGACAGATCGGCACGCGGCTCAAAGCACCCGCCGAAGTTTTGAAGGCATCTCCCCCAATCCGCGCCTTGCCACGTTCAGGTACTACTATCGCATCAACGCCCGCACATTCTGCTGTTCGGACGATTCCACCAAAATTTCTAACATCTGTAACCCTATCCAAAACCAAAATAAAAGGATTTTTGCCCTGTCGATAGCATTCCGAAATAATATGATCCAAAGAAGCATATTGGATAGCTGACATAAACGCAATTACGCCTTGATGGTTTTTGCGGGTTACGCGATTCATTTTCTCCAAAGGAACTAACTGCATAGGTACGCTAAGCGTTTTGCAAAGCTGTTGAATTTCAAGGAGTTGTGGGTTTCGAACGTCCCTTTGAACCAAAACCGTTTCGATTTCTTTGCCTGCGTTGAGGGTTTCGAGTACGGGGTGAATCCCAAAAATGAGTTCGCGCGTAGATGTTTGCGGCGTTTCGTGCATGAGTATATTTCAAATATTTTTAGAGAAAACAAAGGTATTGAAAATGTATCAAAAAGAAAATACTTTTTTGTAGCGTTTATTTTTTTCAATATTTTTTCAACAAACAAGCACGATATACTCAAAACAAAATGGTTTTCACGTACGAACGAACATTCTTGTTTGTTCTGTGGCGAACAAGAATGTTCGCCGTACAAAAGCAATTTTGATTGAGTATAAAATCCTGATTTGAAAATTGTTTTTTCTCAATAATTTCAATAAAAAAAAGCCTAAATTGCGCTCATCATTGAACCCAAAATATGAAAATAGTGCAAACACTCACAAGTACTAACAAAGAATTTGCTGTAGATCAGGACGGTTATTACGGAAATTTTGGTGGGGCATATATTCCTGAAATGCTATACCCGAATGTGGAAGAATTGCAAGAAAAATACTTGCAAATAATGGACAGCCCAGATTTTCGCCAAGAGTTCGAGATGCTTTTGAAGGATTATGTCGGTCGTCCTACGCCTTTGTATTTCGCCAAACGATTATCGGAAAAGTACAAAACACAAATTTATCTAAAAAGAGAAGATTTGAACCATACGGGCGCACACAAAATTAATAATACCATTGGGCAAATCCTTTTGGCGAAGCGTTTGGGCAAAAAACGCATCATTGCCGAAACAGGTGCAGGGCAACATGGCGTGGCTACGGCTACGGTTTGCGCCCTGATGAACCTGCCTTGCGTGGTGTATATGGGCAAAACCGATATCGAACGCCAAGCGCCAAACGTAGCACGTATGCGTATGTTGGGCGCTACAGTTGTGCCTGCGCTTAGCGGTAGCCAAACGCTGAAAGATGCTACCAATGAGGCGATTAGGGACTGGATCAATAACCCTCACGACACGCATTATATCATTGGTTCGGTGGTGGGACCTCACCCTTATCCTGATATGGTCGCAAG
>JAAFHK010000025.1:0-562 GCA_013297565.1 Cytophagales bacterium | reverse complement strand
AATCAAAAAACAATTATTGGAAAAAACGGGGCGTGAAAATCCCGATTACGTGATTGCTTGTGTGGGCGGTGGAAGTAATGCGGCAGGTGCTTTTTATCATTTTCTTGACCAAAAAGACGTAAAATTGATAGCGGCAGAAGCGGCAGGTCATGGGGTTGATTCGGGCAAATCGGCGGCAACGGTCTATTTGGGAAGTGTGGGTGTGATTCATGGAAGCAAAACGATTCTGATGCAAACCGAAGACGGACAGATAGTCGAACCGCACTCGATTTCGGCAGGTTTGGATTATCCTGGCATTGGTCCCTTGTACGCACACCTCAACGAAACCAAAAGAGCGCTTTTTGTCCCAATTACGGATCAAGAAGCCCTTGATTCGGCATTGGAATTGACACGATTGGAAGGAATAATCCCTGCTTTGGAATCGGCACACGCTTTTTCTTGTTTGAAAAAACACTCTTTTTTAGAGAAAGAGATTATCGTGATCAACCTTTCTGGGCGTGGTGATAAGGATTTGGATACGTATATGAAGAATTTAACACTTTAAAATAAATTTTTAATCTTA
>JAAFHK010000249.1 GCA_013297565.1 Cytophagales bacterium | reverse complement strand
GAAAATAGTAATAGACACCGCCACTTAGGTCTTCGCCCCGCCAATCGTTTTGGTAATTATTGGATTGATACGCTAATTTATTCCAACGGTTATAAATTTGCAATTCGTGCCTAAATTTTTCCAAATTTCGAATCAAAAAAGTATCATTTTTTCCATCTTGGTTTGGTGTAATAACATTCGGAATAAATAAGTTTAGAACCGTAGCATTGGGGTCATCGGGTTTAGGACAAGGAATGACCGTAATTTTGATATTTTGGCTATATTCACAACCTGCCGCCGTTTTTCCTATGATCGTATAAACTGTGGTTTCAGTTGGGCTAAGGGTTATATTGGCATTTTCGGCAACTACTTTTTCACCTACTTTCCAAACGTAAGTGTCTGTACCACTTGCTTTTAGTTCAATTTTTTTGGAAATATCACAATGAATCACTGTATCATTTGCCAAAACAACTAAAGGATTTTTTATTTCTTCGGCAGGCATTTCGTAAAGGGTTTTGACTTCGAGATCGCTTAAAACCCGATTGTAGAGGCGAATATCATCGATTTTCCCTTTGTGATATTCTACCAAATTATGCGTATCACGCCCTATTTCCAAATTGGCATTGGGTGCATTTCCAACACCCGAACTTACGCTACTGCTACCCAAAAGTTTGCCATCGACATAAAACTTAAAGTCAGAATTTTTGACGGTTACGGTCAAAAAATACCAACGTTTTAATCCAAAAACTGTATTTTGGTTGCTATTATTGCCATTAAAAGTCGTGCTAAACCTATCAGGAAGCAAAACTATTCGATACTGAATACTATTCGAAGTTGATTTACATATTACCGCGGCATACGAGCCAATTTGGTTGCTTGCAAAATTTTCAATATAAATCCAAGCCGCCATGCTCATTTCTGTAAGATTGCTCAAAGTATTGGTATTGGCAATCGTCATGTAATCGTCAATTCCGTCAAAATAATATGCCCTATTGCAATGCCCAAAGCGGTCAGTAGTCAAAACCGCCCCTTGCACCGTAGCATGATGCCTATTTCCGCTGTTATCTTGCGAATTACCTGTAAAAGAATATTGGGCAATTAAGCCATTTTGAAGGCTAATTTGCGAAAAAAGTGAGCAAGAATAGGCTAAAAAAACAAATACAAGCGGTAAAAAATATTTTGGCTTCATGTTTTTTGAAAAAAGTGTATGTTTGCAAACATAGCAAATTAAGTCTTATTCGCTAAAAAATCAAAAAATTATTTTATGCCTATTTTTAGTCCTATTACGCTTTCGGATCGGGTTGTACTCGAAAAAAATATTGATAAAAAAGACATGATCGAGGCTTACCAAAAATCTTTTGGAATAGATGTTTCGGTTTATTTTGCCCAAATTGAGCAAATTAACATTTATCGTTGCTTGGATTCGGGTTATCGGTTTTATGCACCCGATCATATTTTTGGTGATGGCAAATTTTACGAAGCCCTACAAAAATTCGATTGGTATTATACGGATTGGAAATGGGAACATGAAATTGCTTTGCAAAATTTGCAAAACTCACAGGATATACTCGAAATAGGTTGTGCGCAAGGTTCGTTCTTGGAACGCCTGAAAACACAAGGAAAAAATGTGAAAGGCTTGGAACTAAATGAAAAAGCGGCTGAAAATGCCCAGAAAAAAGGCTTAAGGGTGCATACCGAATATATCCAAACTCATGCACAAAACCCTGAAAATCAATATGATGCCGTTTGCGCTTTTCAGGTTCTCGAACATATCAGCGAAATCAAATCGTTCGTAGATGCCGCCCTTGCTACGCTTCGCCCAAATGGAAAATTGGTCATTGGCGTACCCAATAACGATTCTTTTATTCGCAAAATTGGCATTTACGCCCTTAATATGCCTCCGCACCATGCAGGTTTATGGACTCCTGCTTCGCTTCGCAATCTGGAAAAGTTTTTCCCGATTCGTTTTCTGGCTTTGCACAGCGAAACCTTGCAACCCTTTCATGCCAAATTTTTTCATAATGCCCAATTCGACCTGTGGGTGCAGAAATATGGTGTTTTTGCTAAACTTTTGCGCGAATTAACTTATCCTTTTATGAGTCTTGCTTTGCAAACTTTTTACAAACCCACAGGGCATACCATGCTCATGATTTTTGAAAAAAAATGAAAATCCTACACATTTGCACAACCGACAGAGGCGGGGCGGCGGCGGCGGCTTTGCGACTGCATCAGGCTTTGTTACAGCAAGGTGCGGATTCGAATTTTTTGGTTTTGAAGCAGTTTAAGCCCGAAATTCCGAAATCTTTTGTGTTCAGAAATGATTTTTTTCTGAACCGAATCAATAATTTTTGGAATAGGCTTTTAAAACAAACCCATTGGCATTGGGAAAGGTATTTGCTAAAAGGGCAAAGTGCTGATTATGAACTTTTTACTTCTCCAAATTCTTGGTTTGATTTATCAAAATCCAAAATTTTTCAAGAGGCAGATATTATTCATTTGCATTGGGTAAGTGGTTTTGTGGATTATGCCCATTTTTTTACAAACTGTTCAAAATCAGTCGTTTGGACTCTGCACGATACCAATGCTTTTACGGGCGGTTGCCACTACACAGGGACTTGCACCCAATTCGAAACCGCTTGCCAAATTTGTCCGCAACTACAAGGCACAAAACAGCCTTTCTTGGCGAAAACGAACTTCCAAATCAAGCAAAAAGCCCTTGATACGGTCAAAAAAATGGCAATCGTAGCGCCTTCCAAATGGTTAGTTGGTTTATCGCAAAAAAGCCTTTTATTAGGTCGTTTTCCGCACTTTCATGTGCCGTATAGCCTCGATCTCGAAGTTTTTAAACCCTATCCGCAAGCCGAAGCCCGCCAAAAATTGGGACTTCCTTTGGACAAGAAAATTATTTTGTTCGTGGCGCAAGATGTTGCCAATAAACGCAAAGGCTTTCATTTGCTTGCCGAAGCCCTGCAAATTTTGCAAAAAAAGGAAAATATCGTAGTTTGTACGATTGGCAAGAAAACAAATTTGGAAATTAATAACCTGATTATCAAAGATTTAGGTTTTATCAATAGCCTGCAAACTATGGCGGAAGCCTACTCTGCGGCGGACGTTTTTATCATTCCTTCTTTGGAAGACAATTTGCCGAATACGGTTTTGGAAAGTTTGGCTTGCGGAACGCCTGTAATCGGTTTTCCGATTGGGGGCATTGCGGATATGGTCAAAGACTCGGAAAATGGACTTTTAGCAAAAGAAGTTTCAGCAAGAATTTTGGCACAAACGATTGAAATTTTTTTTGAAAGGGAATTTGATAAAATAAAAATCCGAAAAGATGCCCAAATTCGTTATGCTCATGGGGTTCAGGCAAGGGCGTATTTGGAAATTTATGAAAAAATAAAATAAGCTAAAAAAATGAAAAAAACATTCTTTTTCTTGCTAATTTCGTTGGTCTGCTTCGGAAAACTTGATGCTCAAGACTTGAGTTCGGAAGAACGCTACAAATCATACGGACGACTCATACGGGTACAACTGCGAAATACTGCCTTTCCGCACCCCGACCGAAAGGACGGCAAAACGTACCAAGAAAAAAACTATACCGCTGAAAAACACTATAGGGACAGCACAGTGCTGATTTTTGTACCCCATTATTTTGAACCTTCGTATCGGATTGATTTTATTGTTCATTTTCATGGTTGGTTTACCAATGTAGATTCGGTTTTGGTGCAGTTTAAGATTATCGAACAACTGATCGAATCACGAAAAAATGCAATTTTGGTCATTCCCGAAGGAGCTAAAGATGCTCCCGAATCTCTGGGCGGCAAACTCGAAAATGAAGGCGTTTTTGAGGCACTTATGGAAGAAGTGATGGAAGTGTTGGCAAAAGAAAAAGTAAGAAATCGGTTTTCCCAAATAGGCGATATTGTGCTTTCTGGGCATAGTGGGGCATATCGAACCATTGGCTATATTTTATTAAGAGGGGCTTCCAAACGCCTTTTACCTGTTCGAGAAGTGTATTTATTCGATGGTTTGTACGGAGAACTTGAAAAATACGGAGTTTGGATTGTATTAAACGGTTCTCGAATCCGATTTTTGAATATTTATACAGATTTTACGAGTTCTTGGAGCAAAAATTTTATTGAGGATATGAAATCATGGAAAGTGAAAGGGGCAGTAATTGGTGATAGTTTGCTCACCGTAGGCGACTTGGAAAAGTACAATGTGATCAGTATTCCAAGCAAGCTCAATCATTATGACGTAATGCACGTGAATCGTTATTTTTACAAATTTCTCATCACAAGTTCGCACCTAAAAACGGTAAAATAGCCTTAGCCCTAAATCCTTTGTGGGTTTAAAAGATGAGGAATAAAAACTTTCATATGACTAAATTTAAACAAAAATATTGTTAGCATGATCTCCAAAGTATATGGATATATATTGAGAAGGCACTATTTGTGGCTAATTTTTGGTACGGTGGCATTTAGTTTTGTTTGGTCTTATTCACTGGAGGCTATTTTTATTCTTTTTAATCTAAAAGAAACGGCAGGACTAAGCAATCCTATTACAGACACCATGAGTGGAAATAAGTTGTTTTTTGCAGTCGTAATGCTTGTCCCTCTTATAGAAACTTTCGTATTCCATTATGCGGGTATTTACCTATTATTGCTTATCTTTTCAGCAATACCCCGACTTGATAAAGCAAGAAAACTAAAAAGCCTGATTATCATACTCATTACGGCTATCTTATTCGCTTTTACTCATAATTTTAGTGTTCAATATTTTATTGATACCTTAGTAATGGGTTTCTTGTTATCTACTTTTTATTTTATTTCAGTTGTCAAAAGATTGTATCCTTTTCTCATTATATTTTCTATTCATTCACTAAGAAATTTAATAACATACATCATCAATGCTTATTTTTAAAACTTGAAACCTCACACCCTCATTCGCCAACATGACATTACTGATTGCGGGGCGGTGTTTTTTTGAATAATTTTTTGCTAAAAAGATTGAAAAACGAAAATATTTTATGTTACGAAATTAGGACTTACGCATTTTTTTAATCAATCCCCCCTGCCCTTTTTAAAGTGGGGCAGGGGGATTGTTTTTTGGGCATTTTTGAGTGAAGGTTCATTTCGTGCGTAAGTCCTAATAAGAAGAACTAAAAACTTATTCCTTCATGCTTATTTTAACCACCCAAACCGATAAAACCGTGCGCAATAAGTCCTAAAAAACACCTCATCAAATTTCAAAATTTTATGAGGTGTTTTTTGTGTCCATCATGTAGCCTTTTTTATATACATTTGCTTTCCAAACCAAGACCCACATGATCGACCGACTTATTTATTTTTCAATTCATAACAAACTCATTATTAGCTTTTTAGCTTTGAGTTTGATCGTCTGGGGCGTATATTCTGCCCAACGCCTTCCGCTTGATGCCGTTCCTGATATTACCAATAATCAAGTCCAAATCGTAACTTTTTCGCCAACGCTTGCTCCGCTTGAGGTCGAAAAATTTATTACGTTTCCTATCGAAATGGCTTTAGCAAATGTGCAACAAAAGCTCGAAATTCGGTCGGTTTCTAAGTTTGGGCTGTCGATAGTAACGCTTGTGTTTGAGGAAGATATGGATTTGCTCAAAGCCCGACAACTTGTAAGCGAACAGCTAAAAATGGCTGAAAACGATATTCCACCGCAGTTTGGCAGACCCGAAATGATGCCGATTACGACAGGTTTGGGCGAAATTTATCAATATACTTTAGTTCCGCAAAAAGGTTTTGAAAACCGTTATTCGCCTACGGATTTGCGGACGGTGCAGGATTGGATTGTAAAAAGGCATTTGGCGGGGATTCAAGGCATAGCCGATATTAGCAGTTTTGGAGGGTTCATCAAAGAATACGAAGTGGCAATTTTGCCCGAAAAATTGCGAAGTTTTGATATTACGATAGGCGAAGTTTTTGAGGCTTTGCAAAAAAACAACGAAAACAGCGGAGGCAGTTATATCGAAAAAAACGAGCAAGCCTATTACATTCGTGCCGAAGGGTTGGTAACGAAAACGGCTGATATTGAGCAAGTTGTGGTCAGAACCCAAAACGATTTGCCGATCCTGATTCGGGATTTGGCAGAAGTCAAAATGAATCACCCTCCACGCATGGGCGCTATGACCAAAGATGGAACAGGCGAGGCGGTCGGCGGAATTGTGCTGATGCTCAAAGGAGCAAATTCTTCACAAGTCATTGACAATGTGCATCGTAGAGTTGCGGAAGTCCAAAAGATACTGCCTGAAGGTTTGCGAATCGAGCCGTATTTGGACAGAAGCGTGCTGGTCGAAAAGGCAATTCACACCGTTGGAAAAAACCTTTTGGAAGGCGGATTAATTGTAATTTTTGTCTTGGTTTTGCTTTTGGGCAATTTT
>JAAFHK010000248.1 GCA_013297565.1 Cytophagales bacterium | reverse complement strand
ACATAAATAGGTATGTCGGCTTTTCTCATAGCAATCAAACCGTCTGTAACCAAACCCACAGGCGGAGTGTCAAAAACCACCACATCATAAAGTTCCTGTAAAGTTCGTAAGAGTTTGCCAAATTCGTCAGAAAGCAAAAGTTCGGCGGGGTTAGGCGGTTGAGGTCCTGAAGTGATAAAATGCAAATTGGGGATTTCAGATTGGTGCAAACATTCTTCTAACTGGTTTTTGCCGATTAGGATCGTACTCATACCAATCGTATTTTCGACCCCAAAAGCCAAATTAAGTTTAGGTTTTCGCAAATCCAAATCCAAAACCACAACTTTGGCATCGGAAAGAGCAATAATTCCAGCCAAATTGACCGCTACGAAAGTTTTACCCTCGCCGCTAATGGTCGAGGTTACGCTAATGATTCGTTTTTTGCCTTCGTGCGACATAAAATCCAAATTGGTGCGGATCGAACGCATGGATTCGCTAATCCCCGATTTGGGATTTCGATGCACGATCAACTGCGAATTAGCCATTTTGTGTTTGGTATAATGCGGCACAATGCCCAAAATAGGCAGAGAAGTGAGTTTTTCGAGCTCTTTAAGGGAAACAATTTGGTTGAGCATAAAATACCTGATCAAAACCAATAAAATACTCAAAGCAGTTGCAAAACCGACTGCCGCTAAGTAAAGCGATTGACTACTGGTCGAGATAGGCGTTTCGGGCAAACTGGCGGAGGAAAGTATTTGGAAATTCGGCACTGTGCCTGCTTCAGCCATTTCTGTTTCGATAATATTGTTCAGAATCCCCCCAATGTAACTTGCGTAGCGTTCGGCATAGCGCTGCATTTTTCGCAGTTCCAAATCGACCACTTCGCCCTGCGGAATCGAATTTTCATAACGCCTGATCGTACTATCCAAACGTTCGTTTTCGATGATCAAATTTTCTTTATTAAAAGCCAAAAGCCTCAAAAACTCACTTTGGCTTTGTTCGAGTGCCTTGAGTTTCGATTTGTAAGCATAAGTTTCGTTGGTATAACTTTCAGAAAGGTCTTGCAATTTTTTATTTGCTGCATAAATGTTGCTTAGGTGAGAGGCGATGCGCGCATCGCGCAGTTGTTTGGCAAAAACATCAATAATGAGGCTCGAAGTGTCTGTAAAAATGCTTTCTTCTACTTTTTTATACAGCTGCAATTCGTTCCGAAGTTTGAAACGCTGCTCTTGCGCGCCTCTGATACGGTCGAGAATTTCGCTAACATTGACATTGGCGGCGGCGGCGTTAAAACCAAATTTTTCACGTTTGTAATCCTCGATTCTTTTTTCCCAATATTCTACATTTTTGAGTGCCGTATCGAGCTGGGCTTGCAGATAGAGGCGCGTTTGCTTATAACCTCTGTTTTTGTTGTCAACTGCCTGCTTTAAATACGCATTATTTACAGCATTTACGACGGCTTGGGCTTTGTACGAATTGCCAGAAGTGTAAGAAACTTGTAAGGTCATCGCCCCCACATTCAAGACCCCAACTCCCAAATTATTGGCTAAATCGGTTTGGGCTTGGTTGTCATTGTAGCCTATGAAATAGTATTTTTGTTCGAGGCTTTCTTCCGAAAAATTATCTGTTTTCGTTATTTTTAATTGAAAATAGGGCGTTTCGATCTGTTTTCCAATCGTGTAAGTTTCTGTAACTTGATCTTGATAAGCCTGATAGCTTAGCGTGTATTTGCTATCGTTGATAAACTCCACATTGATTTTTTTTCCAAAAAAACTTCCATCTTTTATCGTTACTTCGGCTTTGAAAGGCGAATTATTAAACATTTCAAAATCATTTACCCTGCCAACCGAAAAACATAAAGTTTTGAGTTTCAATTCATGAACCACCTCCTGATAGGTCATATTCGACCGAATGATCTCGATTTCGCCCATGAGGTAAGAGTTCATCTCATCTTGACTACGGAAAATCCCCAAACCAAACATACTTGCCGAACCTTTGATCTCTATTTTCAGCACAGATGAGGCTTGGTAAAGTGGCACTCTATAATAAACATATACATAGACAACAGAAAGCGCTAAAGCGTAAAAAATGACCATAAAAATCAAATTTTTACGAATTACCGCCAAAAATTTGCCTAAATCAAATTCGGCTAATACACTTGGTTCTTCATCTTCAGTAGAAGAACCTCTTAAATACGGATCGGAATAGTTAGCCACTTACTAATTTTTTTTGACTGAAAATTTCTGTAAAAGCAAAAATAGACAAAAACATACGAAATCAATACACATTAGCAAAAATTTGCATTTCCAAAAATAAAAAAATTACTTACATTTGACTAAAAATAAAAAGCCATGCAAAATCCTAAATTCAAAATTTACCGTTCTTCGGCAGGTTCAGGCAAGACTTTTACCCTCACCAAAGAATATCTCAAATTGGTTTTGGCTACGCCTGCTTTGCCCAATTTCGACAAGTTTTATTTCGCTTCAGTCTTGGCGGTTACTTTCACCAACGATGCGGCTAAGGAAATGAAGGAACGCATTATGTCGAATTTGGCGAAACTCAAGGACTTGCCCATAGATAGTTCGGATTTTTTATTGCAAATTTTGCAAGACGAAATTAACGAGGAATATCCCAACCTAAGCCTTTCAAAAGCCGATCTGATCCTTCGGGCAAACCGAATTTATGATACAATTTTGCACAATTATTCAGATTTTTCAGTCAGTACGATTGATGCCTTTAACAACAAAATTGTCCGTTCTTTTACCAAAGATTTGGATTTGCCCTACAACTACGAAATAGAACTCGATACCAGCGAAACCCTAAGCGATGCGGTCGAACTGTTTTTGGCACGCGCAGGACAAACAGAATACCAAGATTTGAGTGATACTTTGCTCGAATTTGCTCGCCGAAATGCCGAAGAAAGCCGAAATTGGAACATAGAAACTTCTTTGAAAACTTTTGGGATCAATCTTTTTATTGAAGAAAACTACGCCCTGATCCAAAACCTACAAGACCTTTCGAAAAAAGATTTTAAAGAAATTCGCCAAAAATTATTTGCTTACCAAAAAAATTTGCTCAATCAAATCACTGAAAAAGCACAAAAAATTATTAATAAAATTCAAGAAAAAGGACTTTCTGACAAAGATTTTTTTCAGACCAGCAAAGGAATTTTTAATTATTTTCGCAAAAATTCTGATCCTAAGCGTTTTGATATTTCCCCAAACGATAATTCTTTTGTCGAAAAAACCATTCATGAGGATAAATGGGCGGGCGGAAAAGCAAATAATTTTGCCATTAGCCAAATAGATTTACTTAAGGAAGATATGCGGGAAGCATTTTTTTGGATAGAAGATTTGAAGGCAAAAGAACAAAGTAACTACCTGATAGTCAAGAACTTAAACCCAAATATTTACTTGTTAAGCACTATCAACGAACTCGACAAAGTAGTGCGAAATATGATGACCGAAAAAAACAAAGTTCATATTAGCGATTTCAACCGAAAAATCAACCAAATTGTGGAAAGCGAACCCATGCCATATCTCTACGAAAGGCTTGGCGAACGCTACAGGCACGTTTTGATTGACGAATTTCAGGATACTTCGCAAATGCAGTGGCACAACCTGATCCCGCTAATGACTAATGCCTTGAGTTTTGACCGTTTGAGTATGATTGTGGGTGATGCAAAACAGGCAATTTATCGCTGGCGTGGCGGAAATTCCGAATTGCTGGTACGCCTACCCGAAGTGCCTACCCTTTCCGAAGATTCGCCTTTGAGCCTCGAAACCCATATTTTCAAACAGCAAGTTTCCTCTATCAATCTCTCAAAAAATTGGCGAAGTCGAGAAAATATTATCCGTTTCAATAATGCCTTTTTTGAGGAAATAAGAGGGGCTTTTTCGCAAAGTTATCCAGATTTGGCAGCGTATTATCAGGAAATTGCCCAAGAACGAAATCATTTGGCGGAAGGTCATGTCGAGGTCAATTTTATAGTTGGGCAGCCGAAAGAAATTTACAGACGAACAACCTTCGAAAAAGTCAATTCGCTGATCCAAGAACTCACCACCACGAAAGGGTACAATTATAGTGATATTGCGATCCTTTGCAGGAACAACGATCATGCGACTTTTCTGGCACAAAACCTTATTGCCAATAAAATTCAGGTCATTTCGAACGAGTCTTTGCTCTTGAGTTATTCCCGAAAAGTGGGCATCGTGATCGATTTCCTGCGGGTGATGTCCCAGCCCATGAACCCGATCAAAAAAGCGGAATTGTTATATTTTTTGTTCGACCATTTTAACCAAGAATTGGGGGCAAATATTGCCATTGATGGCAATCTGCACCTCGAAATTAGCCAAGTGGCGCGGCTAAACAAAATTAGTGATTTGCTACGATTCATCAAAGAAAAAACAGGTATTCGCCTGAATTTCAGGGCTTTGCAGTACCTCTCGATCTACGAACTTGCCGAAGAAATTATCCGTTTGTTTCGCCTAAACGAAAATGACAACGAAGAAATTTATTTGCAAAAAATGCTCGATGTCATGCTGAATTTCAGTTTGCGGCGGTCAAACAACCTGCTCGATTTTGTGAATTATTGGGACAAAAAAGGCAAAAAGGTTTCGGTCAGTACGCCAAAAATGGGCAATGCCGTACAAATTATGACCATTCACAAATCTAAAGGTTTGCAGTTTCCTGTCGTGATTCTGCCTTTTGCGGATTGGGAGGTTACGCCCAAAAAAGGATCAATGATTTGGTTGAATTGGTCTGAAAATGAATTAGTTAGTAAATTAAAAACCATTTTATTGCCTGTTAATAAGGATTTGGCAAATACACAATTCGATAAAGAACATCGAAACGAATTGCAGTCTGTTTTTATCGACTCGGTCAATTTGTTGTATGTGGCACTTACCCGTCCCGAAGAAAAATTGTATATTTTTGGGAAAGGAAACGAAAAACCGAAAAACGAACCTAAAGGCGTAAATGACCTTTTAGAATGGTATTGTATGAATTTGGATTTGGAAAACTTGGTTTTTGAGGAAAAAGACGACATACGAAAATTTGTACTTTACCAAGACGAAAACCCAAAAAACATCAAAGAAAAACATGGAGAATTTTTGATTCACGAAGTAAGCCAATTTTTGAGTACAGAATGTAGGGACAAACTGCGTATGCGAGGCGAAAATGGGCGAAAAGAGGAGAAAAAAATCAATATTGCCGACCTCTACAATGCCCGCAAAAAAGGCGTTCTGACGCACTATGCCCTCGAAAAAATCCGCTACTTTGATGATATTTCTTCGGCAGTTCGATCTTTGGCAAACGAAGGTTATATCAGAAGGCAGGAACAAGCCGAGATGGAAGAAAAACTGCGAAATTTGTTGAATATGGTCGAATTAAAGCCACTTTTTAGCCATGTGCCTGATCGCCGAATCCGTAATGAAAGGGAAATTTTGGTCAAAAAAACTGATCCCAAGGTCAAACAAACCCAAACTTTGCGACCTGATCGCCTTGTGATCGATACGAACAAACTCACGATTATCGATTACAAAACAGGTTCGTACAGCGAAGATCACCAAAAACAGATCGAGCGCTATGCCGAAGAACTGAAAGCATTAGGCTACCAAAATATCGACAAACTTTTGGTTTATACCGAAGAAATGCGGGTAGTGCGGGTTTGAACCGCATAGGAAGATAGTTTTTTTGGAAAAATGGAATTTCCGAAGTATTTTTGGTTTTTAGAGTGGGGTAATTTTTTAATTCTCGAATAAAACATGGCAAAGAAATTAAGAACTGAATATTTCACGGTCTTAAGTGAAGAATTATCAAAATTATCAATAACAATAAGACAATTATTGATAATTGATACTGAATACTACATTTTAAAGATAGATGTAAAAGAACCCTATAACAATTTTTTCTTTTTGATTAGTGAAGAGTTTTCAAACTATGAGATGGATACTGATTTATTCATTCGTAGTAGCCCACCAATTTATCATTATAACATAATATACACTCATTACCATACACTTGTTGATAAGACTGAAGATTCAAATAACAATGATTCAAAAGAAGTTTTTCGCGATCTTTTACAAAATTGGTTTAGTTTATTAATAGACTATATTGAAAATAAGAATAAATTTAATTCTTTATTACTTCTTAAACAAGAGAAAACTCATGTTATTTCTCAAAAAAAACTCTTATCCATTAATTCCCATCTACAATCCTTCCAAATTCAAAACTTTTTCAGTCTTAAAAATTTGGAAATTAGGGATTTAGCAGACAAAAAAGAAATTTATATCTTAGGCGAAAATGGAGACGGAAAAACTTTGCTCTTGCAAGCCCTGACGATTGCGGCGCAGTGGCACAAGATTCTGAATGAAAAAAAATTTAGTGAGACAGGCACAATTATAGAATTAACCCAAAGATCTGGTTTGATTTTCGAATTAGAAGATTCCAATAATAATGT
>JAAFHK010000247.1 GCA_013297565.1 Cytophagales bacterium | reverse complement strand
TGTTCGAATCGAACAAGCCGCCGATCTGATCAACAAAGCCAAAAAGCCTTTAATGCTCATTGGGCAAGGCGTAATTTTGGCGAAAGCCCAAGAAGAAGTAAAACGTTTGGTCGAAAAAACAGGAATCCCTTTTGCCAGTACGCTTCTGGGACTTTCGGCACTTTCTACGCACCACCCGCTTTATGCAGGCTATTTGGGAATGCACGGAAACTACGCCCCCAATATCAAAACGAACGAATGTGATCTATTGATTGCGGTAGGTATGCGCTTTGACGACAGGGTTACAGGCAATCTGCAATATTATGCCAAACAAGCCCAAGTAATTCATATAGAGATCGATCCTTCGGAAATTAATAAAAACGTTCATGCGCACGTCCCAATCATTGCCGATGCCAAAGATGCTTTGAAAGCCCTTTTACCCAAATTAAAGGCAAATAGCCATGAAAATTGGTTACAAGAATTTAGGGATTTGGATAAAATAGAGTACGAAAAAGTAATTCAGAAAGATTTTAGCCCCAATACCCCAAAACCCAAAATGGCAGAAGTGATCAAAATGCTTTCGGACAAAACTAAAGGTAAAGCGGTCATAGTAACTGACGTAGGACAACACCAAATGACCACAACCCGCTATTACCAATTCGACCAAACGGAAAGCAATATTACTTCGGGAGGTTTGGGAACTATGGGTTTTGCTTTGCCTGCTTCTATCGGAGCAAAAGTTGGCAGACCTGATCGGGAAGTGATTGCGATAGCAGGAGATGGCGGCTTCCAAATGACGGTTCAAGAATTAGGGACAATCATGCAGTATAGCATTGGCGTAAAAATCATTATTCTGAACAACAATTTTTTGGGCATGGTGCGCCAATGGCAACAACTGTTTTTTGAAAAACGTTATTCATTTGTCAATATCGAAAACCCCGATTTTGTCAAATTGGCAGAAGCCTATTCCATTCCTGCCCAAAAAGTTACCGAACGCCAAAACCTAAACCAAGCCCTTGACGATCTCCTTGCCGCTGAAGGCTCTTACCTGCTCGAAGTGGTTGTAGAAAAAGAGGACAATGTATTCCCTATGGTGCCTTCAGGAGCTTCTATTTCGGCGATTCGCTTGGAATAAAAATAAAATTTTTTCTTTCTTCAAAAAAAGCAAATCCAATTTTGGGCTTGCTTTTTTTATTGCTAATTTTGTAAGAAAAAAATATGAGCCATCTACACCGTTTTGATCAGTACCAAACCGCAGGTTTGCCCTTAAACAAGGCAAGCCATGTGATGATTCTTTTGCATGGGCGCGGAAGTAATGCCTTGAATATCTTGACTTTAGCCGCCGAAATTAATTTGCCCAATGCCTGCTTCATAGCCCCTCAAGCTACCCAAAACTCATGGTATCCTTTTCCTTTTATTGCTCCTATTGCCCAAAACGAACCAGCTTTAAGTTCAGCTTTGGAAATGATTGAAAATTGGATCAAAAAAATACAAAGCTACCAAATTTCCACTCAAAATATCTATTTATTAGGATTTTCACAAGGTGCTTGCTTGTCTTTGGAATTTGTGGCTCGGAACGCTGTGCGCTACGGAGGCGTTTTTGGTTTGAGTGGCGGTTTGATAGGGCAAACCCTAAATTTGGCAAATTATAAGGGAAATTTTGAAGAAACGCCTGTATTTTTGGGCTGTAGCGATACCGATCCGCATATTCCTAAAAATAGGGTGTTGGAAACCGAAAAAATCCTGCAAAATATGTACGCAAAAGTCCAAACCAAACTCTACCCGAACGGTTTGCATACCGTTTATGACGAAGAAATTGACATTATCAACAAAATAATAAAATGAGTAAATATTTTTTTCGATACCGTAACCAGCTATTTTTCAGTCTGTTAGGCTTTCTTTTCTTTGTTCCTTTTTTGGGAAAGGTGCATTTGTTCGATTGGGACGAAGTGAATTTTGCGGAGGCGGCAAGAGAAATGCTCGAACTCCAAAACTACCTAAAAGTGCATATCAACTATCATCTTTTTTGGGAAAAACCGCCATTTTTTATTTGGTTACAAGCCCTCTCTATGCACATTTTCGGTGTTGGGGAGTATGCAGCGCGTTTCCCCAATGCTATTTGCGGAATGATTACACTTGTCATTTTGTACCAAATTGGCACGAAATTGTACAATCCTAAGTTTGGCTTTATTTGGGCAGGCACATATTTTGGTTCTATCTTGCCCCATTTTTACTTCAAATCGGGCATTATTGATCCCTATTTTAATCTTTTCATGTTTTTGGCTTTGTATTTCCTGATCCTTTTGCATTGGAAACGCAATCTTTTTCCAAATATAACTCTCTCAAAATCAAATACTTACTATCTTGTTTTGGCAGGATTTTTTTGCGGTTTGGCTGTCCTGACCAAGGGTCCAGTGGGTTATTTGATTGTGGCAATTACTTTGGGTGTTTATTGGATTTTTCAAAAATTTAATTGGTTTTTAAGTATTCTCCAATTATTCATTTTTTCCGTTTTGAGTTTCACGCTGTTTGCTTTTTGGATTGGGGCGGCGACGGTTCAAGAGGGACTTTGGTTTTTGCAAGAATTTGTACTTTACCAATATCGCCTTTTCAGTACGCCCGATGGCGGGCATGGCGGTTTTGCAGGTTATCACTTTGTCGTGTTATTGGTTGGTTGCTTTCCTGCTTCGCTTTTCTTTATCCGATCTTTTTGGTTACAGCCCGAACAAAACGCCTATCAAACTGATTTTGTGTTGTTCATGAAAATTTTGTTTTGGGTAGTTTTGATTTTGTTCTCAATAGTCAAATCCAAAATTGTGCATTATTCCTCGATGGCATATTTCCCACTAACCTATTTGGCAAGTTTGGTTTTGTACCAGATTCATTCTGAATTATTAGACTTTTCAAAGAAATGGAAAATTGCCTTGTTCGCTTTGGCTTTCCTGATTGCCCTCGTGCCTTTAGCTTTGCCAATCGTAGGCATGAATATTGACCAAATCAAGCCTTTGATCCAAAACGATCCCTTTGCTTTGGCGAATTTTGGGGCTGAAGTGAGCTGGGAAATGTCGGATTTGGGAGTAGGAATATTTTATTTTAGCCTCATTTTTATTGTCATTGTTTTATTTTATCAACGAAAAACCACATGGGCATTGGTTTCTATTTTTGGCGGAACAGCCGTTTTGGTTTGGTTGATTTTAGCACTTTTTATCAATCGTATCGAGGCTTATACGCAACGAGCCAATATCGAATTTTTTGAAAATTTGGCAAAAAAAGACGTTTATGTGGGCATTGTGGGCTATAAAAGTTATGCTCCTTGGTTTTATGCCCGCAGCAAACCCGACACGAAACTGCCGATTCAGGATTGGGGAAAATGGGGAATGTACCTGATCGAAAATGATATGGACAAGGACGTTTATGTTTCGACCAAAATTGGCAATTCGGAAGGTTTGGAAAACAGAAAAGAGGTGGAAAAAATTGGGGAAAAGAACGGTTTTGTTTTTTGGTTGAAACGGAAAAAATAAATTTTATCACACAAACCCTAACGTTATTCAAGAATTGTTAGGGTATGCTTGAACGTTTGTCTTTTTCACTCAAAAACCGCCCAAACGACATTGATTTCGTTCCAAATTTGTTTTCCTAATTTGATTTTTTGGATCGAATTGCCTTTTTTTAAAAAACCTTGCCACTCTTGTTTTTCATTTTTTCGGACTAAAATATTTTTTTGAAAGTCCAAACCTTTTTCGCTGTCGAGTTTGTAAATGGCTTCTTTTGCACACCAAAGGGCTGTTTTTTCGTCTTTTTCTGTAAATAATTGCCTTTCGGTTTCATCAAACACGCGCCCCGCAATTCGGTCGATTCGTTCGTGCGAAATTTCTATATCGATCCCGATTCCTCCCTTTAAATTGATTGCAACTGCCACATAATCAAGCGTATGCGAAAAACTTAAGCCCATTTCCAAATTCGCACAAAAAGGTTTTCCTAATTCATTTTTTCGAATTTCGGAAGGTGGCATATCAAGTTTTTTGAAAAGTTCGAAAGCCAAAAGACGCACATTCAACCATTCCAAACGGCGTTTAGGGTGCGTAAAACGAGCTAATTCGCCAATATTTTGCTGTTTCGGCAAACGATCAAGGCAGTTTTGCTCATGAGTGTCTATTTCGGCAATAGCCCAAATAATACCCGATTCGGCAAACTGATGTAAAATTCTCATATTTTTTTTAAAATTCCTATTTTTTGATTATCTTTGAACAAAACTCTTTTTTCTAAATAAAAATCACTATGCCATCTTTTTTTGTTCCTGTTGATTTTTCGGCTTCCGCCCACAAAGCCTTCGAATATGCCCTCATGCTTGCCAAAAAAACACAGGGCGAACTTACGCTTTATCATGGCTACCCTGTAGTGGTCAATACCGAAGTGCTGTACCCAACGGCAGGCTATTTCGAATTGGAATTTTCGGGTTATGAAGAACGAATCCGTCTCGAATTTAATAATTTTTTGGCAAATTACGATTTGCAAGGTACGAATATTAAACGAATCGTCAAAGCGGGTTTTGTGCATGAGGACATTCAGGATTTGGCGAAACGCCACCATGCCGACCTAATTATTATGGGGACAAAAGGAGCTACAGGTTTAAAAGAGGTTTTGGTAGGTTCGGTTACGGCAAGTGTGGCACGAAGCACCGAAATTCCTTTGCTCATTATTCCTCTGGCAACCGAAATGCGTCTGCCCCGAAATATCGTTTTTGCTTTGGGTTTGGAAGATACTGACCGAGAAATAATCCAAAAACTGATTGATCTGAACGCTTGGTTTCACGCCCAAATTACGGTTTTGCGAATCTCACACCCCTCGAACGAAACCCTCGAAAACCCGAAAATAGCCGCTTTACAAGGCTTTTTTGTTGATCAAGGCAAAAATAATTTACGTTTTGAAAGTATTTCCTATCCCGATGTTCCTGAAGGTTTGGATTTGTACAGCAAAGGCGTTCCAACTGACCTTATGGCAGTTTATATGCACCATTACGGCTTTTTTGAAAGGCTCTTTCACCAAAGCATTACCGAACAATTAGCCTACCATACCAATATTCCACTTTTGGTTTTGAAATCCGAAAAATCGTAAAAATTTCACTTTAGAAAAATACTTGTTTATAATTCAAATCAAGGCTTCAAAATAAAAACGAAATAAAATCTTGATTATCAATATGTTAGGAAAAATAAATAGCACCGTAAGTGCTACATCTTGGTAGAAAAACGCAAATTCCCACCCTTGAATGCCGTAGGACTGAAATATAATCTGATATTTCGCCCCTACGAGATATTTGAGAGGAGAAAGAAATATTTTCTACCAAGATTTCAAACCTAAAGGGTTATGAACAGCCTTTCGTAACTTGTTTTCAATCCCCGATTCGAATTAATAAATATTCAAGAAAAAATAGGAGATATGCTTCTCTATAATTTTCTTGAATTACCCTAATCATATTTTCACAAAAATATTTTTTTTATACATCAAAAGTACCATGCCGTACCAGAAAAGTACATAAAGCAAGGCGTACAGAAGCGAAGCACTTTTAGGTTCAAGGAAATTTTGGAAAGTTATAAAAAGTGTTTTTTGCACCTCGAACATTCCTAAAATTCTCGAAAAAATACCACTCATCACAAAGGCAATAATGGCATTCATGCCAAAAACTTTGAAAGGAAAAGCCCATGCATAGCGTCCCAAATAATCCGTAAAATAGTAGCACAAAGCCAAACCGATCATGGCTAAACCACCCGTAAAAAGCACGTATGAACTTGTCCAGAGGGATTTGTTGATAGGGAAAACCCAATCCAAAACATAACCGCCTATGACTAAAAGACTTCCTAAAACCATTATTTTCAATAACTTATCTGTTTCGCTTGCCTCTTTGTTTTTTAAAATCAGCCCTGTTCGAATCCCAATCAGCACCGTTCCCAAAGCAGGAAGCGTACTTAGCAAACCTTCGGGATCCCAGAGGTTTTTTGCTCCTTTCCACAGATGGTTTTCGCCCAAAATCAAGCGGTCAAACCAAGCCGCCAAGTTTTGAACAGGATCGTTCCAATCTGAAATTCCACCATCAGGCAAAGGTGTAAAACGCATGAGAAGCCAATAAGAAACCAAAATAATCAGCAAAACAATTTCAAAATAACGGACTTTGAAATAGATAAACCACACAGAAACAAGTAGATAGCAAATAGCAATGCGTTGTAAAACGCCCATGATGCGAATATCGAGCAGAGCAGGGTGCAAACCCAATTCAGGATTAAAAACAAAATAAGGAAAAGCGGTCATAAGCAAACCCAGCCCAAATATTTTGAGGCTTCGGATCGCAATTTTGCGAATTAGTTGAAGATTTTGGCTTTTTTCGGCGTTTTGGAGGGCATAAGTAATCGAAACGCCTACGATGAAAAGAAAAAAAGGGAAAACCAAATCTGTAGGCGTACAACCGTGCCAATCGGCAT
>JAAFHK010000246.1 GCA_013297565.1 Cytophagales bacterium | reverse complement strand
AACAGTGTTTTCGAAACC
Organism: Cytophagales bacterium; assembly: GCA_013297565.1. GTDB lineage: Bacteria > Bacteroidota > Bacteroidia > Cytophagales > Thermoflexibacteraceae > JAAFHK01. The sequence continues at coordinate 6,442 of JAAFHK010000246.1, read as the reverse complement.
GCTTTAGAAACAGCAGTAGAAAAGGCGGTTGATGAGAACAAAATCAAAATTGCGAAGCGAATGATCCTCGCAGGTTCTGATAACAATTTCATTAGTCAAATGACTGATTTAAACCTTAAACAAATAGAGCAACTGCGTAACGAATAGTAGGGTTTTGCCTCACTCACTGGGCAAATAAACCAAGCGGCTTAACTGATCGGCTTGTAAAATTTCATCGGCAATCGTTTGGATTTGTTCAGGCGTAATTTCTTCGAGTTCCGCAAAGCACTGTTCCAAAGTTTCAATTTCGCCCATATCGAGCATGGCTTTGCCCATCATGAGCATTTCGTTGAGCTTGTGTTCCTCCGACATTGCCATTTGCCCTCTTAGTTGTTGTTTGGTGCGTTGTAATTGCAAAAGGCTTAATTTTTCGGTTCGGATTTTTGCTAACTCCTTCATAGTCAGTTCTATACAACGGTCGAGGGTTTTGGGATCAGTCCCAAAATAGATCGAGAACAGAGCAGTATCTACAAAAGTGGTGTAATTGGCTTCAATCGAATACACCAAACCGTACTTTTCACGCAAACTCATATTGAGCCTTGAGTTCATGGCTGAACCGCCCAGCAAATTGGTCAAGAGATAAAATGCCAGCCGATTGGGGTGCTTTAGCGGGTATGCAGGACAGCCGATCAAACAATGGGCTTGAGTAATGGGTTTCGTGGCTTCCAAAACTTGCGGTTTGTAGATTTGGAAAGGCAATCTGCTTTGCACACTTTCGTATTTCGGTAAATCCAAAAGGTATTTTTCTGCCATTCGAATTACTTTCGCAAGAGGCAAATTGGAAACTGAAGAAAATACAATGCGTTCAGAATGAAGATTTTGGCGAACAAAATCCACGAAATCGGCTCGACTAAAACCTTCTACTGTTTGGGTTGTGCCTGCAATATTTTTGCCCAAAGGGTGATCTCCAAAAACTACCTCGTCAAAATGATCTTGGATCGCCGAAACAGGATCGTCCAAATACATCGACATTTCTTCCAAAATCACGCCTCTTTCTTTTTCAATTTCTTTTTCAGGAAAAACCGAATGAAAAGTAATATCACTCAATAAATCAACCGCTTTTTCGAAATGTTCGGTCAAAACAGAAGCATAAAAACAGATTTTTTCCTTAGTTGTATAAGCATTTAGGTCGCCACCCACTACGTCAAGTTTGTTCAAGATATGAAATGCTTTGCGTTTTTGTGTGCCTTTAAAAGCCATGTGTTCCCAAAAATGCGCAATCCCGATCTGTTCGGTTTGTTCGTCCCTGCTCCCAATATCCAAGACAAAACCCACATGGGCGATTTTACTACTGCTAACTTGTTTATGTACTATTCTGATGCCATTTGGCAAAATATGTGTTTGGTAAAGGGACATAATTTTGTGTGAAAAATAAAGCAAAACTAAGGATATTTTGTCAAAACATAAATACAAAAAAATAAAAGACTTGTTAGCAAATTTACTAACAAGTCTTTTATCGAGAAAAAATCCAAAATTCTTAGGGCAAATCGACTTGCAAAACTTGTCCGCTAAGCGTTAGGGTTGCTTTTTTGTCGCAAGCACCTGTACCATAATCTACTACGGCTTTTTTGCCATCTACAGTCATTTCGGCTTTGCCACTCACAGGGTAAAAATTATTGTCCAAAAAACAACTTACCTTAAAAACCAAAGGTTCGGTAATGGTGCTATTAAAATTGCGTGCTGCCCTATTTACGCCTGTGCAAGTCCCTGTAATTCTATACACATCGTCCCGCAAATCCAGCGGTGTATTCATTCCTTCCGACCATTCAACCGTTCTTTCGGTGCTAATAACTAAGGTTTTTCCATCTTCGAATTTGAAAACTCCATTTTTGATAGCTTGTGAATATTGGATTTTTCCGTTCAAAAGTTTGAATCCGTACTGCTGAACCGTACCATTAATGGTGTAACCATTTACAGAATAATCCATAAAGCTAATCATGCGTTCGCTGGCATCTTTTTTGGATTTGCCCTTAAAACGAATGATAATTTTGCCTTTTCGGGTTTTTCCGTCTTTGCCCTTGCAACCTGTCCCAAAATCAATGCTTGCTTCTTGCTTTTCCAAGTCCAATTTTACGGTTGCGCAACCCTCGCTGCGTCCGCCTACTCTATCAATCGAACCGTTTAGGGCATCTTCTGCGGCACTAATGGCATCATTATAAGCAGATTCGGCTTGTTCTGATTCTTTCAAAACTTCTTGCTCGTTTTGGGTCGAAACCACTTCTTCGGTTTTTTTGCAACCCAAAAAACTAAACGTCAAAAAACTAAAAATTAAAATTAATTTTTTCATATACGGAATAAAAATGGTGAGAAAATAAATTTGTGAATCGCTAATGCTAACCCTATAACGATTTTGCGTTTTAATAAGATACAAGGTTTTGAGAAAATATTTGCTATGATTTTCTTTGTTTGCATTTCAAAAAAAAGTATTATTTTTGGGAAAGAAAACACACAAAACAAGATATGTCCAAAGTCATTTCTTTTGCGACACAAAAAGGTGGAGCAGGAAAAACAACCCTATTAATGCTCACCGCCGCCGCTTTGCACAACCGAACCGACAAGAAAATATTGGTCATGGATTCCGATCCGCAACTGTCGGTCAAAACCATTTATAAGCGCGAAAACAATCCCAAATCTTATGATGTTTTTGCTTTTAATTGGAATCAACCCAATCCTGCACCCAATTTTGAAAAAGTAGTGGTCATGGCGCGCCAAAAATATGATGTCATTTTTATGGATTTGCCAGGTAGTGTGCGTTCGGAGGAATTTTATTACAGTGTTCTGGAATCGGATATTTTGATGGTGCCGATTGTGGCAAGTATGCTCGACCTGAACGCTACGGTGAGTTTTTTGGAAATGATTCCTGATTTTATTTCCAAAAAAAGAGATCAAAAATTGGAAGTTTTTGGCGTGATCAATAAAAGGGACAAGACAGTTGAGCATTTGCTAATCCAAAAATTAGTCGGTTTGGGTGGAATGGATTTGTTTTATTCGACCATTTCGAGCCTTGTGCGTTATAAACGCCAACTTTCGACCGTTCATGACCTTGTCGAACCAGGAGCCGATGACGAATTTAATCATTATTTCGAGGAGTTTCGAAAAAATTGCTTTGTGTAGCGAGCAGAATACTTTTTGAAAAAAAATTAGAAAAATGGAAAGCACAATTTTAGAAAAATACAAATTATTGCCACCTACCGAACAGAAAACGGTCGAAGATTTTATTGCGTTTTTGTTTTGGAAAAATCGCCACAACCGAATCGCAAAAACCATTCAAGGAATAGGATTCAAAGATGAATACCAATTTGCCTTTATGCGAATTTTGGGCGTGGATCAGCGCTTGGAATTAGCTCCAAAATTTGCAATACGTAAATTCAAATATTGTGTAGATTAAAACATAAAAACAATGGAAAAACCTATAACTTTTCGAATATTCGTTTTTCTGATTTGCAACAAATCGTGTCGATTTATCCACAACTTGATCATTCAAAATTTACTGAATGGTTTGGTTTTGAGTAGGTCATGAGTTCAGCAGAAATTGATTTTTTTGACAAACTAATTAAAAAACACGCCTTATTATTGGCATCTTATATGGAAGAAGACCTAAAAATGAAATTTTTAAGCCCTATTTTGAATCAGGTCGATTTTCATGGCTAAGAACTTTCACGATTGGTACGAACCTGCTTTTGGTGGAATGGTTAATAAAGTAGAGCTAACAGGTTTTGTAGATTATATGGTCGCAAAAGGTATTAAAACGCCCGAAAAACCCTATTTTTTTATTCAAGAGTTCAAACCACAACAAGCGGACAAAGATGTCGAGGATCAACTTTTGGCAGAAATGTTGGTAGCGGTTGAAAAAAATGAAAGTACCATTTTTAGAGGCGCGTACATTATTGGGCAACTTTGGAAGTTTGTGATTTTGGAAAAAATAGGAGAAAACCAATTTGAATATTTTGTTTCGCAGGCTTTTGATAGCTTAAAAAATAGCCGATTTGAAACAAATTTATCTCAATTTGCAAGCCGTAAAATTCAAATATTGTGTAGATTAAAAGAAAAACCCAAATGATCTCATTTTTTCAAGAACAACTTACACTTTTTCAAAAAGAAAAAACTTTTTTTACTAAAAAAAGCCAAAATTTTAGTCTTTGGCGAAGTTTATTTTTTCTAACAGTTTTGATACTTTCTATATGGCTTGCCAACGAACGTCAAGCGGCAGCATTTGTTTGGGTCTTGCTAATTTCTATTCCTATTTTTCTTATTTTGATCAAAAAACACCTTGAAGCCCAAAAACAAAAGCGAAAAGCCGAATTTTTGATCGAAATCAACCAAGAGGAAATCAAGCGTTTGGAGGATAATTGGCAAGATTTGACAGAAAATGGATCAAAATTTGCCGATTCTGGACATTTTTACACTGCCGATCTCGATTTTTTTGGCAAAAAAAGTCTTTTTCAATATCTAAATCGTGCCGAAACTTTTTTAGGAAAACGGACTCTTAGCCACTATTTGCTCCAACCTGCCAATCCTACTGAAATCCGCCAACGCCAAGAGGCTTTAGCCGAACTCAAAACCATGAATACCTTTCGCCAACAAACGCAAGTCTTTGGTAGAGAGGAAGATACGCAATATTTTACTGCCGAAAATTTAAAAGATTTGCACCTTTGGCTCGAAAGTCCCGATCCTTTGGCTAATAAAAATGTGCTTAGGGTAGGGGTGTGGCTACTGCCTATTTTGTTTATATTTGTTTTAGTATTATTTTTTATCCAAATTGTACCTTTTTGGGTTTTTCTGCCTTTTTATTTTGCCAACTCTCTGCTTTTTAAAGCTGTTTTGGCGCGCACTTTGCCTGCCGAAAAACAATTATTACCTGCCAATAAATTATTAAAAACCTTACCAAATATTCTGGAACTCATTGAAAAACAAGACTTTAAAGCCGAAAAATTAAAATCTTTGCAAAAGAAACTTCAGACACAAAATCTTAAAGCTGCCCCAAAAATTAGAAGTTTTACTTTTACAGCGGAGATGCTTGAGTACAAAGCCAATTGGATTTTTAGTATATTTGTTTGTGTTCCTTTTGTTTTTGATTGGCACGTCTGGCAGCGATTGGAAAAATATAAAAAAGCGATTCGGCTGGCATTGCCGCAGTATTTGGAAGTGATTGGCGAAATCGAGGCTTTGAACAGTTTGGCGGCTTTCGCTTTTGCCTTTCCTGATCTGCCTTTTCCCCAAATCTTCGATCAAAATGCCTTTGTTTTGGAAGCCGAACAAATTGGACACCCTTTAATCAAAACTTCAAAAAGAGTTAGTAATAGTTTCATTATCAATCATTTAGGAGATTCAGTTGTACTAACAGGTTCGAATATGTCAGGCAAAAGTACCTTTTTGCGAACGCTGGGAGTCAATGTGGCAATGGCTTTGGCGGGAGGTGTGGTTTGTGCAGAAAAGATGAGCATTTCGCCTTGTCTGCTTTTTACTTCTATGCGAACACAGGACTCGCTGGCTGATGAAACTTCTTCGTTTTACGCCGAACTCAAGCGTTTGAAACAACTGATCGATCTGCTGGAAAATAGCCAGCTACCTGTTTTTTATCTGCTTGACGAAATTCTCAAAGGTACAAATTCGAGTGATAGGAGAGAGGGTACGAAACGCCTTTTGGAAAAACTGTTGGCACGAAAAGCAAGCGGAATTGTAGCTACGCACGATTTGGAAGTGGCAGAATGGGCTTTGGACAAATCCCAGATTCGCAATTATAGTTTTAATAGCCAAATCAAGGAGCAAGAAATTTTATTTGATTATCGGCTTTGTGAGGGAATTTGTAGCGGTTTTAATGCCGATAAACTGATGCGTTTGATGGGAATTACAGAGTAGGCAAAAAAAACTATCGGCGTGGTCTTCGACCTCGCCGATAGTTTTTTTTGAATTATTATTTTTTAACTGCTTCTTTCAAAATCACAATCTCGATGTCCGTAACGCCATCTTCCAAACCTATTTCTCGTGCCGCAATATGCGACAAATCCAAAACTCGTTTGGTTTTTCCGTAGGGACCTCGGTCGGTGATCTTAACAACAACCGTTTTGCCATTCCGTAGGTTTTTAACTTCTATTTCTGTCCCAAGAGGCAAAGTCAAATGTGCCGCAGTATAGGCTTTTGCACTGTATGGCTGTCCATTTGCCATTTTTGCCCCAATATATTTATCAGCATAATGCGAACATTGCCCAGCTTGGAATTTCTTTTTACTTTCGAAAATCGCTTCCGTTCCGCCAGAGGGTAAAAAAATGGGTTTGTGGAACTTTGCTCCTTTTGCAAAATTCAAAAGTTCGTTTGCTTGCGGAGCTAAAGGGTGCGCAGGGTAGTTTTTGATCAAAAATTCTGTATCAGATATCGTTTTTACGGTATCTTTCAGTTTCCAATA
>JAAFHK010000245.1 GCA_013297565.1 Cytophagales bacterium | reverse complement strand
GTGGCAGATTTTGTCAATAGTGATAAATTCGATCCGAACCGTTTTGAGCAAGAACTGATTTACTATGTCGAAAAACTCGATATTAATGAGGAAAAAGTGCGTTTGCGAAGCCATTTAAAATATTTTGCGGAGGTCATGCCCGAAAGTGATGGCGGAAAAAAATTGAATTTTATTGCTCAAGAAATTGGGCGGGAAATCAATACCATTGGCTCGAAAGCAAACGATGCGGCAATCCAGCGTTTGGTGGTGATGATGAAAGACGAATTAGAAAAAATAAAAGAACAGTTGAGCAATGTGCTGTAGAAAATTGTAACATAGACTTTAGTCTGTGTTAATTGATTAATAATCAGTAATTTACACAAAAAGACTATGCTACAATTTATGAATATTATTAAGCATTTTTGGATTATTCTTTTCCTTTTTCCCATTTCCCTTTTAGCCCAAAACACCGAAACGGAAACCATTTTTAATCCAAAAATAGCGACTTTTTGGGCAAATGCGGAATATATTTTCGAGAATGGCAATTTTGCTTTTCTCGAAACCCGTCTGCACAGTACCAAAGGAGCAAATAGTTTTGATGCCCAATTAGGTTACGAATTTCGTTTTTCCCAAAAGTGGTCGGGCGGTTTGGCAGTGCGAAAAAATTGGCAAGAAAAGTACGATTGGTTAAGCGGACGAATTTACGCCGCCCACAATGGCAAAATCAGAAGCATTGAGTTTTTAAAAATTCTTTCTGCCGAATATTTCCGATCAGATTTCCAGAAACTATGGCGAACCAGACTTCAACTTGCCATTTCCCGTAACTTCCAACTAAAAAAAGGCTTTTTACGCCCCATTTTGTCTTTCGAATTATTTAAAGAGTATCCAATTCCTGAAAATTCGTACCCAAAACGCATTTTTGACCGAAGCGAACTGCGTGCTGAATTGGCTTATGCTCCCATAAAAAATTTTAGTTTTTCGTTTTTTTATCTTCACCCGACTGATTATTTTAAAGTTTTGGCTATCTATAATGCTCAAAATCAACTCATTAGCCCTGATCGAAACTTAAATATTCTTAGTCCTACTTTTGGCATACGTTTGCATTATTACCTCTCGAACCCAAAACTTGCCCCTGAACGAAGCTTGAGAAATTTGGGATATTAACATTTGAAAAAATTACGTATTTTTGAGAAAAATTTAATGGGCAAACTTACCTAAGTTCATAAATTTTTCCAGCTTTAGCAATTTTTCAATAAAAAAGCCAGAAAATACGAATTTGGAAAAGATAGTACGGAAATATGAACCGTATTGAAAAAAAATGGCTAATTCAATTTGGTGTGGGAATTTTGGTATATTTGCCCAAAAATTACCTTTTTATCTTTTAAAACATTTTTAACTGCGAACAAAATACATGGAATTTACAGTTCAGCAGGTAGCCCACTTGCTCAAAGGCGAGGTACAGGGCGAAGCAAACGGAAAAATTTACAAAGTTGGCAAAATACAAGAAGGCGAAGCGGGTGATATTACCTTTCTCTCGAACCTAAAATATGAGCCTTATCTCTATACTACGCAGGCTACGGCGGTCATTGTGAATCGTAGTTTTGTGCCTAAAAAAGAAGTGGCAACCGCCTTGATCCTTGTCGATGATGCTTACACGGCTTTTTCGACCTTGCTCGACGAATACTACAAAATGCTGAACTTCCAAAAAATTGGTATAGAACACCCCTCTTTTCAGTCCCAAACGGCTGTTTTGGGCAAAGATTTATACATTGGAGCTTTTTCGTATATTGGCAACCAAAGCGAAATTGGGGATAATGTCAAAATTTATCCGAACGTTTATATTGGCGACAAGGTAAGCATTGGCTCGAATACTATTCTTTATTCGGGCGTAAAAATCTACTCCAATACCCAAATTGGCAAATTTTGCACCATTCATGCGGGGGCGGTGATTGGGAGTGCGGGTTTTGGTTTTGCTCCTCAAGCCGATGGAACTTTTAAGGCTGTGCCTCAATTGGGCAATGTCATTATAGAGGATCGGGTAGATATTGGGGCAAATACGGTCATTGATTGTGCCACTATGGGATCAACCGTCATCGAAGAAGGCGTAAAACTCGACAATCTGATCCAAGTGGCTCACAATGTACGAATTGGAAAAAATACGGTCATTGCGGCACAAACAGGCATTTCGGGTTCGACCCAAATTGGCGAAAATTGTATGATCGCAGGACAGGTGGGCATTGCTGGACACCTTAGCATTGCCAATCGGACAAGCATTGCGGCGCAGTCAGGTGTGATGAAAAACATTGAAAATGAGGGTGTTTCGATACAAGGTTCGCCTGCATGGGAAATCAAATCAAGTTTCAAATCCTTTGCTATCTATAAACAATTACCTGAACTCAAACGAAAAGTAGAGGATTTGGAAAGAAAACTTAAGGAATTGGAAAAGGATCATAGCAATAAATAAAAAATTTGTAATACTTTTGTGCCAAGAAACACAAAAATTGGGAACGCAACAGAGATATGATGCACACCAAACAGCATACCATCAAAAAAGCCGTTACCGTATCGGGCGTTGGACTACATACGGGCGTAAAATGTAATATGACTTTTGTACCCGCCCGCATTGGGCATGGGTACAAATTTCAGCGAATAGACCTACCTGAACAGCCGACCATCGATGCCGATGCCGACAATGTAGTCGATATTTCGCGAGGCACTACCATCGAGCAAAGTGGCGCGCGGGTACATACCGTTGAGCATACGCTTGCGGCTTTGGTTGGACTACAGATCGATAATGTGCTGATCCAACTCGACGGTCCCGAACCGCCCATTATGGACGGAAGTTCTATCGAATTTATCAAGGCTTTGGCAAATGTGGGCTTGGAAGAGCAAGAAGCCCCACGCAATTTTTTGGAATTGAGTGAAGGGGTTTTTTACAAAGAAGAAAGCAAACAAATCGAATTGGGCGCTTTGCCCTTGAATGACTATAGGCTTACGGTCATGGTCGATTATAATTCTTCGGTTTTGGGTAGCCAACACGCTTCGCTGAACGATATTAGTATGTTTTCGGAAGAAATTGCAAGTTGTCGAACCTTCTGCTTTTTGCACGAACTCGAAATGTTGCATAAAAACAACCTCATCAAAGGCGGTGCTTTGAATAATGCTATCGTCATTGTGGATCGGGTGGTTTCAGAGGACGAACTTACACATTTGGCAAAAATATTTAATACCAAAAAAGTAGAAGTTAAAAAAGAGGGCATTTTGGATAATATCGAACTTCGGTATGCCAATGAACCTGCTCGACACAAACTACTCGACTTGGTTGGCGATTTGGCTTTGGTGGGCAGACCGCTAAAAGCCCAGATTTTAGCTGCACGCCCAGGACACGCCGCCAACGTAGCTTTTGCCAAACGCATCAAAGCCTACGCCCGAAAATACAAAGAACAAATTCCGCAATATGACCCAACGGCTACGCCGATTTTGGATATTAACCAAATTAGCAAGATTTTACCACATTCCTACCCGTTTCGACTGATCGACAAAATTATACATTTGGATAAAAATTCGGTCGTAGGGATCAAAAATGTAACCATCAACGAACCTTTTTTTCAGGGACATTTTCCTGGAAATCCTGTTATGCCTGGTGTTTTGCAGATCGAGGCAATGGCGCAAACAGGCGGGATTTTATTGCTCAATACTGTAGATGTGCCACAAGATTATTGGACTTATTTCGTTGGGATCGAGCATTGCCGTTTCCGCAAAATGGTCATTCCTGGTGATACCTTGGTTTTCCATTGCGAACTAAGCGGCGAAATTAAACGGGGCATTGCCAAAATGGTCGGCAAGGCATACGTAGCAGGCAAATTGGTCTGCGAAGCAACCATGTTGGCGAGTTTGATCAAAAAAGAAGTACAATAAAAAATAGAAATACCATTTCTCAAAGAAATGGTATTTCTTATATACTTTTAATAAACCAAAATGGAACGCATTTTTATCAAAAATTTCAAAACTATTCAGAATACGGAAGAAAAATGGATCGATTTGGATCGTTTGACTGTTTTTTTTGGTGAGCAAGCATCAGGAAAAAGCACAGTTGCCAAATTGGTTTATTTTTTTAAAACCATTCCGAATGAACTCTATGATATTATTATTGATAGTGATGATATATCAGAAGAAAATATTGGAAAAAAGTTTATTGGAATAATCAAATCGCATTTTACACAATTTTTTGGTACAATAAGGAATTTTGACAATTTCGAAATACAATATGAGTATCGCCCAAATTACGTTTTAAATATTTCTAAAAAATCTGATATTAGTGTTAAGCAAACTTTGCTTTGGAATGAGATTAAAAGTATTGGTTTTTTTTATGTAAATGAAAAAAAAAATATAGAGAAACCCTCAATTAAACAATTTAAGAAAAATTTTTTTGAAGTTTTTAGTTTTCAAGAAGATGCCCTGTTTGTACCTGCAAGCCGTAATTTGATGGCAAATTTAGGAGGGGCGGTATTTAGTTTATTAAATGGGCTTTTTAATCGTTCAACTAATAATATTTCTGAAAATTTAAACCTAACTCTGTTGTTTTGGGCAAAGTTTAGCGAAATAAGGAAAGCCTTTATTCAAAGTGGTAGTTTTAGTAATTTAGTGGAAGATTACGTTATTTTAGGTCAAAATATTAACAAAGATTTGGTCAATCAAGCGGAAAAAAAAATCGAGACAATATTAAAAGGAAAATATGTAGCGGATCAAACAGGCGAAAAAATTACTTTTGGTAATGCTCAACAAGTGTATCTTGATAATGCTTCTTCGGGGCAACAAGAGGTTTTGCCTTTGCTACAAGATATTTTTATTTCTTTGGTTCGACAAAACAGAACTTGTAAAATTTATGAAGAACCTGAATCGCATTTGTTCCCAACAGCCCAAAAACTTTTGATCGAGTTGATCGTTATGCTGATCCAAAACAATTCGCAAAGTCAATTAATTTTTACTACGCATAGTCCATATATTTTAACCGCTTTGAATAATTTACTATATGCCTCTTTGACAGCCGCTGAACAGAAGAAACGAACTCAAGAAATTGATCTATTAGTCAATCCTTTTGAAAGGTTTGAAGTACAAGATGGAAAAGTTTTGGGTTTGAAAGTCTATTTTTTGGGAAATGGGGAAATTAAAAATATTATGGATCAAGAAGATCAGCTAATTTTAGGAAACTATTTAGATGATGTTTCTGAAGAACTAAATCGTGTCTTTCACCGCTTGATGAATATTCGTCATGACTAAACAGCAAATCAAAGGCACTACGGTTTGTAAGGCTTGTGAAAAATGGAAGAATGAACCTATTTTTCAAGGAAAACTTAAAGAATATTTTACTTGCAAAACTGCCTGCGAAGAAAATAACAAGATTTTCCGAATCGAATTTTTAGGAAACGAGAAAGCTGAAATTTGCCGTTTGCAACTCGATGACGATTTGGCTAAAGGTGCTGGGTTGATTGGGTTTTGGAATTGTGAAAGTGAAATTTGTCTACAAGAAAAAGACAAAGCCTCAAAAAATATTAAAAAGTGTGATTACTTGTTCGTACAAACTACAGAAAATGAGGGTAAATTTTATTTTGTCGAACTTAAAGGTAAGGAAGATGTATTAGATGCTTTAAAACAGTTGTATTGTGCCATGTTATTTTTTGAAAAACAAGGTTTGTTACCAAAAAAACAAAATGTAATGGGTTTCGTAGTAGGAGCTACAGTAGAAAAAGATAAAAAATATCAGACTCCTATTTTTCGCCGTTATCAAGAAATTTTACCTAAATTACGAAAACACTGTTCGCAAGTATATCAAAAACCTGTAGAAGGCGGAGAAAACATCACATTAAACATCAAAATAGACAAAAATCAGGTATTGGTAGAAAAAAGCATAAAAGCCTTTTTTGAAAAGACGTAATTTATTAAATGTTATTTTAGCAACCCAGTGACCGTTTTCTTGGTCAATCTTTATTTTTTATTTCCAAAATATGAAACAGGCTTTAGCAAATATACACCCTGATGCTAAAATTGGGGAAAATGTAATTATAGAACCTTTTGCGACCATAGCGGCGGACGTAACGATAGGCGAGGGAACGTGGATTGGGGCAGGTGTGGTGCTTATGGACGGGGCGCGGATTGGCAAAAATTGTAAAATTTATCCTTATGCAATTATTGCAGGTGTGCCACAAGACCTCAAGTTTAAGGGCGAAACTACGACTGCCGAAATAGGGGATAACACCACCATTCGAGAGTTTGCGACCATAAGCAGAGGAACAGAAGAAAAATTAAAAACCCTTATTGGCTCAAATTGCTTGGTCATGGCGTATGTTCACGTTGCCCATGATTGCATTGTAGGTAATAATTGTATTTTGGTCAATAATGTGCAGTTAGCAGGACACGTAGAAGTTGATGATTGGGCAATCGTTGGTGGCGTGAGTGCCGTACATCAGTTTGTTCGAATTGGCAAAC
>JAAFHK010000244.1 GCA_013297565.1 Cytophagales bacterium | reverse complement strand
AACAGGACAATACGAAACTGAACGCAAAATAGCGGAAGAAAACCGCAAACGGGAAGAAGATGACCGCAAAAAAGAGGAGGAGAAAAAACACGAAAAAAATCTGCAATACATTGGGATTGCGATGTTTATTGTGATTTTGGTTTTAAGTGCCTTGATGTTCGGACGCTTGAATCTTTCACCCAAAATGGCAAGTTTTTTGGTGCTGATGTCGCTTCTGTTTGGTATCCAATTTACCTTACTGATGATAAAACCAATGATTCAACGCTATATTGGCGACAGCCCAATCCCAACTTTGGCAGTAAATGCCCTCATTGCGTATCACATTCCCAATATTTACGTCTGGTTAGATGCTCGTTTCAAGAAAGCCATTGCCGAACGAACACCCAAAACAGCCGAAGCAACAGAGGAAGGCGAAGTCAATCCTCAAGAAAGTTAGAAATAAATTTTTTATCAAAAAAGCGTGTAAAATGTAGGTTTTACACGCTTTTTTGAGTCATAACAAGCCTAATTTTTATACTCAATCAAAATTGCTTTTGTAAGGCGAACATTCTTGTTCGCCACAGAAACGAACAAGAACTTCGTTTTACGAGCAGAACCAATTTAGTTTCAGTATAATACAAAAATGATTATACTCAATCAAAATTGGTTCTGTAGGGCGAACATTCTTGTTCGCCACAGAAACGAACAAGAACTTCGTTTTACGACAAAACCATTTTAGTTTCAGTATAGTATTGTTAAAATTTTGGGAGTAAAAAATAATTTATACGCAATCATAAGAGTTTTACTATTTTTGTCCTAAAATAAAACCCTCTGAACCATGAATTTTGCTGAAAATGTAAGGGAAGCCTTAAGAGCCATACAAGACAATCTATTGCGAACCGCCCTGACGGTGGCTATTATTGCCATTGGGATCACTTCGCTGGTCGGAATCATTACGGCTATCGATAGCCTACAGGCTACCCTTTCCGAAGGGCTTGCGGATTTGGGTTCGCAGGGTTTTGATGTGCAGGACAAGAGTTTTAGCAATCGGTCGAGGCGAGGTGTATCGGAAAAAGCTACTGACCCGATCAGTTATCGTGAGATGATGGAATTTAAAGAGAAATTTGGTGGAAATGTAACGATTGCGGTCTATTCCATTGTTAGCGGAAATGTGGAGGCAAAAAATGGATCGGTAAAAACCAATCCAAATATGGTAATGATAGGTTGTGATGAAAATTATATGGGAAGCCAATCGTTGAGTGTTAGCGAAGGACGCAATTTTTCGCCCATCGAAGTGCGTTACGGTTCTATAGTAGCCCTTATTGGAAATGATATTGCCAAAAAACTTTTTCCAAAAGAAAGCCCAATCAACAAATCTTTCCAAGCCGCAGGCGTAAAGTACAAAATCATTGGGGTTTTGGAAGCCAAAAAAAGCATGGGCGGCGGGGACGATAATCGTCAAATTTTAGTGCCTTTGGCGCACGCACTTACACAAAGTGCCGACAGGCAATTACTTTACAAGGCTACCGTACAGGTTCGAAATCCTACAGAAATGCAGGAATTGATGAATAACGCTACAGGTTTGATGCGGCTTATCAGGCGTGATAAACTGGGCGAACCTGAAAGTTTTGAGATTGCTCGAAGCGAATCTTTGGTGAGTACGCTTGACGAAACAAGCACTTCGCTGAAAATTGGCGGTGTTTTTATTGGTTTGATCACCTTGATCGGGGCGGCTATTGGTTTGATGAATATTATGTTGGTTTCAGTTACCGAACGGACAAGGGAAATTGGGATCAGAAAGGCACTGGGCGCTACTCCCAAACGAATCCGTCAGCAGTTCTTGATCGAGGCGGTGGTTATTTGCCAAATTGGGGGCGTAATTGGTATTTTATTGGGCATAAGTGTTGGCAACATGGTAGCCAAACTCATGGACGCTTCGAGTTTTGCTGTGCCTTGGGTTTGGCTTTTTATTAGTTTAATTATTTGTATTTTTGTTGGTATTTTTTCGGGATATTATCCCGCTTCGAAAGCCTCAAGACTTGATCCTATAGAGTCTTTGAGATATGAATAGGGAAAAATAAGCAATTTACAACCGTACTCCCATGAGCAAAATATCATCTATCTGCTCGGAATCGCCTTGGTGCCGGGCTAAGGCATCTTCAAATATTTCGCCTTGCATTCCCATGCTTTCGTAATGGTAATCTTGAATAATTTTGAGGAAACTTTTACGTCCAAATTTTTCCCTTTCCACGTTTGCCTGATCGGTAAAACCATCACTTGAGAGATAGAGGCAATCGTTCGAGTGTAAAATTGCGGATTGGTTTGTATAAACAAAATCGGGCGAATTTTTGAGTTTGATCCCTATCGATTTCCGATCTCCTTTGTTCTCAACCATTTCTTTTCGTACGTGATCAAAATAATAAAAAGGGCGTTTGGCGGAAGAAAAAACGATTTCAAAACCTTCATCTGGCATGATAGCATTCACCCGACAGAGGCAAACGTCCATACCACTTTCATCAAAATTCTCCTCCTGTTGGAGAACCGAACGGACATCTTGGTCGAGGTTTTGTAAAATTTGGGCGGGGTCATAAATTTGGCGAATTTCAATGATTTTATCCAAAAGCATATTGCCAATCATACTCATAAAAGCCCCAGGCACACCATGCCCTGTACAATCGGCGGCTACCAAAAAAATGTAATTATTAAACTTTTCAACCCAATAAAAATCACCCGAAACCACGTCCTTAGGACGATAAATGACAAAATGTTCTTTAAAAAATGCCTTAAGTTTTTCCTCTTTGGGCAATAAGGATTTTTGGATAGTAAAAGCGGCTCGAATACTCTGTTGAATTTTGGTATTTTGGACACCCAGCGCCTCGTTTTGTGCCGTAATCTGCTGTTTTTGCAATTCCATTGTGCGATTTCGCAAAATAATTTCATCAGTTTGTTTTTTGATCAGCACATTTCTGTCGCGTAAAGCCTTATTGCTACGTCTGGCATACACAAAGCCGATTCCAGCCACCACA
Organism: Cytophagales bacterium; assembly: GCA_013297565.1. Classification (GTDB taxonomy): domain Bacteria; phylum Bacteroidota; class Bacteroidia; order Cytophagales; family Thermoflexibacteraceae; genus JAAFHK01. The sequence continues at coordinate 3,461 of JAAFHK010000244.1, read as the reverse complement.
AAGAGAAAACTTATCAAACTAAAAATGACAAGCCCTATTTTTCGTTGGGTCTGTTCCTCGTCGATCTGCCTCTGCTGATCCTCCAAAATCCGTTTGGTTTCCCTTTGTTCGCTTTTGGTTTGGGCTATTTGAAATTGTTTGGCGCGGCGATCCTGTTCCAAACTCTTGATTCGCTGATCCTTTTTTGTCGCCTCAAATTGCTGTTCGATTTGTTCTCTACGCAATTTTTCATTTTGCAAAATAGCTTCTCTCGCTTTTTCTTGCTCCACAAAAGCTCGGGCGCGTTCTTCGGCTACCGCCAAATTTTGTTTTATCAATTCCAATTGTTGGGCTTGTAATTTGATTTGGGCTTCTTGTAATTCTTTTTCGTTTTTTTGTTTTTCCAATTCCGAATCTTTTCGCCCAATTTCTATCAATTCGTTGCGTATTTCGTCTTCCCTTTTTTCAAGTTTTTCCTGCTCTTGTTTGAGTTGGTTAGAGGTTTGTTTTTGGCGTTCCGCAAACCGTTCTCTGAACAAAGTCGATTGATTCATGGATTCCAGCGCCTTCACACTGTTGTTATCAGCACGATAAATTTTCACCAAAAGTTCATAACTTTCCGCCAAAACATCTTCGGATTGGGTAGCCAGCGCCCCATAGCTAATTGCCTGATTGACCGTTTCGAGAGCCTTTAGGTTATTACCGTTGAGGTAATAATTGGCTGCAATAAAATTGGAAGTATTGGCTAAATTGCGTTGAGAGCCTTGTTTTTGGTGTATTTTTAGGGCTTCACTAAGCAAGATTTCTGCCCTTTTGAACTGCCGAAGATTGGTATAAGCCACCGAAGCATTTTCATTGACCAAGGCTTTTTCAGAATCTTTTACCTTGTCTTGGTATTTGCGATATAGATCGAGGGCTTTGTTAAAACTTTCAATACTTTGACTAATTGCTTGATTTTTTTTGTACAAAAAGCCTAAATTATTGTACATTTCTATTAATAAACCAATTTTATTTCGTTCCTCGTAATACATCGTAAGAGAATTATAGTAAGGCAAGGCTTTTTCGATCTGCCTGTTTCGGGCATACATTTCCGCCAAATGTTTCAGAATCACCATACGGGTTTCGGGCGAAGTATTTTCGGGATATAAACTAAGCAATTCCATATAAACCGACTGTGCCTTTTCCAATTCGCCTTTTTGAGCATAAATATCCGCTTTTTGAAAAAGCAGAAAAGGCATTTTTTCGTCTTTATTTTCTTTTTTTCTTTGTTGTGAAGCTATTTCGAAATAGTATTCCGAACGATCATAGTTTTTTTGTGCATAAAAAATTTGCCCAAGTTGCTCATTGGTTTCGACTGTAGCACTCGTAACGTTATGAATTCTAATGACTTGTTCGGCTAAAAGGGCATAACGGAGGGCATCTACGGGGAGTTGGCGACCTTGGTAGTTGCGAGAAAGTAAAATCAAAAGGGCGGGTTTGGCAAGTTCGAATTTGTTTTGATTGGCTATTTGCAAGGCTTTTTGGGCAGTGGCAGTAGATTGAACGTAGTCTTTTTGGTGATAAAAAATTTCTGCTTGTTTTTTGAGCGCAAGCATACTTAGCGAATCTTCGGTCGAAAACTTGCCTATTTTCTGTCCTTGTGCAGTTTGAGCGCAACTCAAAACCGACAAACCTACAAAAAATACAATAAAACCAATAAATTTAACTATTTGCACCAGCTTTAATAGTTTAGCTTGCTAAAAGTACCATTTTTTTTTGAATTATTTTGCACAAAAAACGTATAAGATTTGAAAAATCTATGACAAAACCCGCAAGGTCTTGAATACCTTGCGGGTTTGGGATTCGAAAACAGCCTTAGGGATATATAATATAGCAAACCTAAAGCCAAATTCAAGAGGGCTGATTTAAGCATATAAAATCAAAAATTAGCTTGTTGAAAGCGAAATTTCGTAGGTATCGTAGTAGGCAAGTTCAGCCCCCCAGCTTTCTTTCCATTCCCAAATGCCCCAATTAATTCCCTTTTTGTCATCGGACGTTCCCAAGCTAAAGTATTGAAAATCAAGATATTGAGATGTGATCAGCTTGCCAAAAATGAGGTCTAAAGCTCCCATTTTTTTTCCTTTTTCACTTGAGGCAATGTACTGTGCGTGGGCAATTTGGCGGTTTTCGAAAATGACCGTCCCAGCCAAAAGTTCGGAATTTTGCTGCGCGACAAACAGTTTGATATTGGCAGGAAAGCGTTTTGCCAGCCGTTCGATTTCGGCTACAGTATGTGTAGGCTTCAGCTGGGCGCGCTGTTCGAGATTGGGTACAAGGATTTGCTCCCAAAAAGATTGATAATCAAGACTTTTTGAAAACAAAAGTCCATGCTGAACAGCTTTTTTCCACTGCCTTAAGCGCCTTTTTTGGAAAATTCGTGTGCCTTCAAGGCGGATTTTTTCCAGCGGAATTGCCGCACCCAAACGCCTCGAAATCAAAGGATTTTTTTTGTACCAAAACATAATTTCTTCCAAACTTTGTGTGTTTTTTCGGCTATTACTTTTTTGATAAAAAAAGGGCATTTTTTTATATAAAATTTTATAAATGCCGTTTTCATAAAAATATTTTTCTAAAAAAAAGTACATTTCAAAGGCATTTTGTGTATTTATTTTTTCGAGCCAAACAAAACCACCATAAGAGAGTCCCTCGTGTGAAAAAACACAATCATTTTTTTGATTGGCAGGAAAAAGAGCAATCGGGAGTGAATTTCGGAAAATAAAAACAGAATGGTCGGCAAAACGGTCGCAGTGATAATCCATAAAAAGGCGGTCGAAGAGGAAATTTCCATTCAAACTTTGGGCATTGAGTTCGTTCCAATATTTTTCGAGTGCAGGTTTGTATCGTTGAATTTGCCAAGTCATGGTTTCTATATAATGGTTTCAAATGAGGCGCATGAATTGCCAAAACTATCACTATTTTTTACAATTAAAAAGAAATAAAACATTGATTTTCAATAAATTATGAAAAAATAAATAGCCATGCCGTAAAATATAAGCCAAGATTTCGTGCGACTTCTCATGAGGGTTGAAAGATTGAACATTTTGCTACCAAGACTCGTTATGGTAAAACGGCAAAATCTGAAGAAAGTATTTGCTTTTTGGAGATAAAAAACTACCTTTTGTAGTCCTGAATGGCATTTTAAAATCATTGAAGCATAGTAAAATTATCGTAAATCATGTCAAACTTAAGTCTATCCAAACCATACAAGCTATTTAACCAATCCTGTTATGGTCTTGCTCCTTTGTCCGAAAACAGCATAGATGCCTTAGTTACAGACCCGCCGTACGGTATTTCATTCCAAAATCACGCATGGGATAAATCGTTGCCCAAACGTGAAATTTGGGAAGACAGCTTGCGGGTATTAAAAAGCGGGGCTTTTGGTTTGGTTTTTTCTTCGGTGCGCCTCATGCATCGCCTCATGGTTGATTTGGAAGATAGCGGTT
>JAAFHK010000243.1 GCA_013297565.1 Cytophagales bacterium | reverse complement strand
GGTACAAGACGGAAAAGCAGAAATTTGGGAAGCCGACAAATTCTCAATAGGTGGAGGAACTGGCAAAAAACAGCCTTTTTTTCAAAAAAAGAACAAATTTTGGACGAAAACACGAATCAAGAAATCGTTTTTTATCTTTTTTCGGACGGCTATCAAGACCAATTTGGCGGGACAGACGGTCGAAAACTGATGTCCAAACGTTTTCGCCAACTTTTGTTTGAAATTAGTATTTTGCCCATGTTTGCCCAAAAAGAAGCCTTAACTACACACCTCCAAAACTGGACACATGGGGGCAAAGAAAAACAGGTTGATGATATTCTGGTGATTGGGGTTCGGCTTAAGCCAAACTCATCAAATCTGTAACTCCGATCTGTTTGGTTTTGGTAAAACCCTCGCCATAACTACAGCGGATTGATTGCCCATGCTCCCTCGAACGTCCTTCCAAAAAATACAAGAAATCAGGCGTAGAAATGAAAGTTTGTGAACCTGAAAGTGATTTTTCGGCTTGATCAGGATTGAAAAACTGGGTTTCGAAAGCCAAAACTGCTTGTTTTTTTTGCTCCCAAAATTGCGAAATATCAACCACAAAATCGGGTTCTATGTAATCACTTTGAATCATGTGATATAGGTTTCGTGGGCGGTGCGCTTTTTGCATTTCGCCTTTTTCCCAAGTCTGTATTTTTTCCAAACCAGCCAAGAAACAGGCAATTTGTACCAATTCAGCCCCTTTTCCATGATCAGGGTGGCGATCTCGAATGGCATTGGTGATCACAATTTCAGGGCAATATTTTCGAATAATCCTAACCACTTCTTTTTGGTGTGCTTCGTCATTGGCAAAAAAACCATCACGAAAACCCAAATTTTCGCGCACACTCAAGCCCAAAATTCGGGCGGCATTAGCGGCTTCAACTTTGCGGGTTTCTGCCGTTCCTCTTGTGCCTAATTCGCCTTGAGTGAGGTCGACTATGCCCACTTTTTTGCCTTTTGCCACGTGCAAGGCAATCGTTCCACCACAGCCCAATTCGGCATCGTCAGGGTGAGCCACTATGACCAATATATCTAATTTATTCATTTTCAAGGAGATAAATTCAAACGGGCTTGCATGAAACTTTTGGAAAGTTCAAGACTTTCCAAAAGTTTAGCTATTATTTTTTTACTTAAATGGCATCTGAAAGACTCGTAAAGGTAAAATCACGAAGCATCATGGGCGGAATAAGACTGCCTTCGATGCGTTCGGGTTTGCCCAAAGCCTCAATATTATTGAGCATGATTACAGGGCTTTCATTGAAACGGAAATTCTTAACAGGGTACAAAATTTTCCCGTTTTCGATATAAAACGTTCCGTCCCTTGTCAAACCTGTATAAAGCAAAGTTTGCGGATCAACAGTACGAATATACCACGTGCGCGTTACCAAAATGCCTTTTTTGGTGTTTTTAATCATTTCTTCGGTCGTGGCATTTCCTCCCATCATAATGGCGGCACCTGGGAAGGGCATAGGTTCTACCCCTTTTTGTTTTGCCCAAAAACGGCTGTAAAACATATTTTTAACCACTCCATTTTCTACCCACATGGTTTTTTTGCGTGGCAAACCATCCCCACCAAAAGCCGAAACAGGGATTTCTTCGTTCAAAGGATCGGAATATATCGTAACCCTTTCATCAAACATTTTTTCACCAACTTTCGTACCGCCACCTTTTTTTGACAGAAAACTGCGTCCTTCATCAGCATTTCGAGCCGCCATGTTGAAAAGCATATTTCGCAAAAGTTCGTTCGAAGCGGCAGGTTCGAGAATTACGGTATATTTTCCAGGTTCGATGGCTTTTGGGTTTCGTGAATCAATGGCTTTTTTCAAAGCAATTTCCGAAACTTTGCCCGCATCGAGTTTGCTTGCATCATTAAAATCCCGCAAGGCATACCCCGACCCTGTGCCGTCATTGGCTCTGACCGTAATGGTAAAATCGACACTGGTACTTTGGTGATAGGCAAACAAACCTTTCGAATTCATAAGTGCCTGAAAACCAGCATTATCCTCCATAAAACCTGCCGCTGTTGCGTCTTTGCTTTTGCAAGGTAAAATACTGCTTTTGGCAACTTCGGCGCGGTAATCAGGCGTAATTTTGGCAGTACTTTCGAAAAAAGCTTTCGGATTATCGTAGTTTTGCGGTGGCAAGGCTTCCATAAATTCGGGATTTTCGGGAGCAAGTCGCGCTATTTCTTCGGCTCTGCGAACCGCTTTTTCGATGGCTGTATCAGTTAGTTCGTTCAAAGTAACCGTTCCAGATCGTTTCCCAAAACTCGAAGTAATCACCAAATTAACATCATCGGTAACTCCACTGGTGCTTACCGTATTGCGTGCATAGCGAATATTGCCCTGCACACCACCGTTAAGGGCGGCTTCGCATTGATCGGCTTTGGAATATTTGATTGCCTTTTCCAAAATCGATTTGGCTTCGTCTTTACTTAAAATTGGCATATTTTTTTAAATGTTTTATAATTTTCAAATAGTCTGACCGTAGGTCTGACGGTAAAAACCTGTATCTTGCCTTTGCGGGTGTCTTCACCCGCAAAATCCGTATGTTTTGCAGGTGAAGACACCTGCAAAGGCGGTGAAAAATTCGCCGATACGCTAAATATTTCTTCCTGTATTAATCACATTTACGCCGTTAAAACGGGTAGTGCTACTACCATGCGAAACCGCACTGATTTGTGAAGGTTGCCCTTTACCGTCAAAAAACGAACCAAACAAACGATAATCGTCTTGGTCGCAAATTTTCGAGCATGAGTTCCAAAATTCTTGCGTATTGGATTGGTAAGCCACATCTTCGAGCATTCCCTCGATTTTGCCGTTTTTGATTTCGTAAAAAAGCGTTCCGCCAAATTGGAAATTGTAACGTTGCTGATCGATAGAATACGAACCGCGCCCTACAATGTAAATGCCTTTTTCTACGTCTTTGACCATATCCAAAGCCGAATATTTTTCTTTTCCTGCTTCAAGCGAAACGTTGGGCATACGTTGGAATTGTACCGAACTCCAGCTGTCGGCATAGCAACAGCCGTGCGATTCGTTCTGGTCTATGATATGCACCTGATCCCTAATTGCTTGATAATTAACCAGTTTGCCCTCGCGCACCAAATCCCATTTCTTGCAACTGATTCCTTCGTCGTCATAGCCGACCGCGCCCAAAGAACCTACTTGGGTTTTGTCGGCTACCAAATTGACAATTTTGCTACCGTATTCGAAATTTTTGGTTTTCCATTTGTCTAACGTGGCGAAACTTGTGCCTGCGTAGTTGGCTTCGTAACCCAACACTCTGTCGAGTTCGAGAGGGTGTCCTACGGATTCGTGAATGGTCAAACCCAAATGGTTCGGATCGAGAACAAGGTCGTATTTGCCCGCTTCTACAGATTTGGCGCTTAGTTTGGCTTTGGCTTGTTGGGCGGCGGCTATAGCATCTTCGACTATATCATAGGAATCTTTGTAACCAATTACGCCCGCAGGACCCATCACTTTTGCCTCTTTTCTTCCCTCCAGATACTCATACCCTAAACCAAGTGGCGAAGAAAGTGCCTCTCTACTTTTGAATTTGTTTGCCTTGCGGTCGATAGCCGTAACGGTAAAATTAGGCCAGATTCGATGCACATCTTGGTCGATATACGAACCGTCCGTAGAGGCAAAATATTTTTGCTCATTGACCATGTAGAGGGCGGAATTAACAAAATCTGCCCCGTTTTTCATAGCTTCCGAATTGGCTTTCAAAAGCAAATCGGCTTTTTCGGAAACAGGAACTTCAAAGGCGCTTTTTTTGACAGGAGTTTTCCAAGAAATTTCGCCTACGCCTTTTGTTGGGGCAAGACGAACAGGATCGGTTTGGATTTTGGCATTTGCCTTCGCAATCGCAACAGCTTGATCGGTTGCTTTTTTGATTCCTTTTTCGGACACATCTGAAGTAGCGGCAAAACCCCAAGTTCCCTGCACAATCACCCGAACACCTACGCCGTAGGATTCGGTATTGACAATGTTTTGAACTTTGTTTTCGCGCGTAAAAAGGAACTGGTTGAGGTAACGCCCAATCCGAACATCGGCATAAGTTGCTCCTTGACTTTTGGCATTATTAAGGGCAATATCTGCCAATTTTTTGTGCAAAGCCACATTTTTTCGTTCCAAACTTGCTTCCAAAGGAATAGGTTTGCCAAACAAAGGCACACTCAAAACAGTCGCCCCCAAGCCCAAACCCGCTAATTGTATAAAATCACGTCTTTTCATAAATAAATTTGGGTAAAAATTCGCTAAAACCCAAACTTAGTAAAAAATGCCTAATAAACCAATTTATTATTTTGACAAAAATTGCTAAAAAACAGCGGGGCATTTTTTGATTTTAGTCCAAAGCTAATTCTGCTAAATTAGGTATTTCCCTAATCAAAACCTATACTTTCATTCCCTCAAAAACCCATATTCATACACCTTCGGCTCAATTTTCCTTGCCAAAATGTCCAATGTTGAGCGCAAATCGGCTATCAATTTGGCATAAATCTCGTCTTCGCTATTAGGTTTCATTCTGCCTTTTTCGTTTCTGCCCTGAAAATACTCCCGAATATCGTAAAGCGAAGCGTTTGCATTGCCTTTCGGCATCCAATGTTCTATCTTATTGATTGTCAAATGATAATATTTCCAAAGTTCGCGCCCCGCCTCGAAAACGGCTTGCGCCTCTGCCGAAAATTCCAAAGGTTGTTTCGATATATTTTTTTTCTTTTTAAACAAATCTACCTCATCTTTTAGTTTGCCTTGTAAAAATTTGCTCATAAATTTACTCTCAAAACTTTCCTTCGCCCCGACTTCATCTTCCGAAAAAGGAATCCAATGATTTGTGCTTTTTTGGGTACTTACACCATTTTGTCCATGAAAAAGCGTGAAAGCAAGGCAATCATGCTGAAATACGCTGTCTTTTTCCCATTTTTTATTTGGGTGCAAAAACTGATCTCGGTCGTTGAGCCAATTAACAGTTAAACAATGGCGCACAGCAAAATAAATACAAACCTCTAATAGATTCGCTACGTTTATGTGCATTTGCGTCATGCTTGTTTCGCCCACACTTTGTATAAAAACCATAGATTGGTGCTGAAAATCGCTACCTCGGTAATTCAAAATACCAATTTTGTTGTTCAGGTCATTTCTAAATTGTTTCAACCAATCGTTAATGTATTGATTATTATTATAGGCGTAAAAATTTTTAACCCCTATTGGCTTATTGTTTTTATCATAAACATCAGCGACAATACGCTTAAACGGCTCTTTTTGCCCTGTATCCCAAATCTTAAACCCAATCGGAAATTGCCCTTTTACATTATCGAAAGTATCAGCAGGTACAACAAAGCATTTTTTCAATTTTGCCAAGAAAAAGTTTCTAAAATCGACAAAATTAGGAGCTTGTAAGGTTTTTACTTTCGAAAATTCGGCGAGGATCACACCTTGCAATTCGCCATAAATCCGTGCGGCAAATTGTGCAAAAAGTTCATGGTTGGCTTTTTTTAGCAGAGAAGCATATTTCTCGTGTATTTTGTTTTGTGATAAATTATCCTTGTAAGTGGTTCTAATAAGGTTAATTTTGCTTGTGTGTTCCGCATAAGGCGGATTTATGTAAATCACTAATTTCGTCCGTTTTTCGGGATCGTTTATTACATTTTGCAGATTTTGAGGCAATTTCTCAAATGAATCGTTCAAAAAATCAAACTGAAAAACATGGTTTTCCCAAAGGTTTGCGCCGTTTCGTATCCTATCTCGCATCACATCTACGTCCTGCCTGTCCAAAGTCGATGCCCAAATCCGATCCCGATTCACCAAACCCGCCAACAAATTCCCCGTTCCTGCCGCACAGTCCCAAATATAATATTCGTCCTGCCAATCCTCGCCCAAACTGTCCGCCAAATATTGCTGTGAAAGTTCTACCCAAATTTGGGGCGTAAAAAAACTGCCTTTGCGTTCCCGCACGTCTTGAGGCACAAGCAAATCCCGCCTTTCTAAAATGTAATCCCAATATTGTTCTCGTGGTGGGCGTTCGTATTTATTCCAAAATTGGGTGTGAGCTTTCTGTTTGTCCTTAAAAAAAGTGCTTTTTGTATTGAATAAGCCCATTTTATCCAATATTCTATCCAACTGGTAATGATCTTTTTTCAAAATCACATACAGTTTTTCCTTCATGCTTTCATTTTCAAGTGAAAGCAAATCAGCCAAATAAAAATCCCCATCAATAATGCCGCCCTCTTTTTTAGCAATTTCCCAATCTATAGTAATCGTAGGTTTTACCGTTTGTAACCATTTGTTATAAATCGTAATAAAATTATTTTTGTCAATTTGGATTTTGGAAGTATGGGATTTTCCCAAAATAAAATTATTCCGAACAAAAAAATGAATTTCCTGATCGTCTTTGCCAAAAAAGAAAAGCAGGGAGTTTTCCTCAATCGTAGCGCGCACTTTTTCCA
>JAAFHK010000242.1 GCA_013297565.1 Cytophagales bacterium | reverse complement strand
GCCCCAAGCCCCGCCTTGCGGATTGAGTTCGCTGATCCGATCAATCATCAAAATCCGTTCGGTAGTCATGCGCAAAGACGGATTTCGACCGTTCATTCGGTACACTTCCCCGAAGCATTTTTCAGGTTCACCCGCTACCAAATGCAATAAATCCGCCCTTTCAAATGTCCGTTTTTCGCAATCCAACACAGGCACAAACTTTCGAGGAACAGCCTGCTGTTTTTTGGCAATTTCTTCTTTGGTATAAACCACGCCTTGCCCTTGGGCGAGTTCCTCATCGGCAAAAAAGCCCGCACAACCGCCCCGCATTTTCAGCACCATTCTGTCCTCTACAAAACAGTCGTAAGAGAAGAAAAATAGCAGATTCCGACCGCTTTTCGCAAAACTATTAATGCTAATTTCGTAACGCAAAGTTTGTCCCTCAAAAGGCATATCGTCCATAAAATACAAGGTACAATCCAATAACCGATATACCAATTCACCTTTATTGGCAAAATCGATGCCCAAATACGAAATCAACATCAGGTCGCATTGCCCCGACTCGACCGCCACCGCCCAAGGGATTTGCCCATCAGTCGCAAACCACGAACCGTAAGGAATATCGTATTCCGTAACCATTTTCGAGGGTTTGTACTCGCCTGTTTTGCCCTGCAAATCGGTTATGCGGCTCACGAGCAAATACGGGTCTTTGGGCAACATCACCCGCCGCGAGTAGGTGTCGATGATCGAATATTCCTCACCAAAAACTTTCGCAATTTTTCCGTAGGCAAATTCTTTCAAATCGTTTTCGTCCCAAATCACATTTCGGTCATTCAAACGGTTCGGATCGCCATAATTTTGTAAGGCAAGCCCATTTTCGGCTATTTTTCGAGCATTTTCTTCCCGCACGACCAAATTCGCAGGTGGGTGAATTTGTTTTTCTTCAGGAATTGCCAAAAATTCTTCGTAGGAAAGAGTTTTGGCGGAAGTAGTCGTCCGTGAAGACACGGACAACGGCATAGAGTGAGGAGTTTCTATATTCATTGTTGCAATTTTTTCAGTCCCAAGTTCAGAAATAATATTTCTTAAAGAAATGTTATTTCTTTCTTCTACTTTAAATTTTTCGCCGTTGTCCGTGTCTTCACGGACAACTTTATCAAGCACTTTAAATTTTTCCAAATTTTCGGCTGTTATCAGCGTTTCGAAAGCCTTTTTGCCACCTAAAGTGATTTGTTTGGCTAAACTTCGAGAAGGTTTAATGTCCATATTTTTATATAACAAATTGATATTCAAAGGGATATGATGACTTACCAAACGTGCCATCATCGAGAGCAAATTGTTCAGATCACTTAGACCTTTGCGGTTTGTGGCTACGGCTAAATGCGGTCTATTTTTCAAAATTTCGTCAATCCAACGCGTACAAAAAGCATTTGCCCCGACCTCGATGAAAATTCGTGCGCCGTCTTGATAGACTTTTTCGATGTTTTGCCAAAAATTTACCTGATGACAGCACAATTCAGCGGCATTTTGGGCAATTTTTTCGCTTTTCATTTCCAAAACCCCATAATTCGAGCCGCCGTAAAAATCCAAAGCAGGAATTTTTTGCAAATTTTGCAAGTGCATTTGGTAGATCGGTTCGTAATCTTTTCGGACAAATTCGTGGTGCGTAACATTGTTGATCCGCACTTCTTTGTGTTGTACGCCCAAACTTTCCGCAAACGCCAAACACGTTTCCCGATCCCCCGAAATAATGGTTTCGAAAGGTGTATTGATAAACGTCAAATATACTTTTTGTAAAATATTCGTATTCAGGCTGTTATGTTTTTCAACCGCCATTTTTACGGTTTCCGCCGAAGCAACTATTGCCACACTCGTCCAACGTTTGCGGACTTCCTCGAAAGGCATTTGCCAATATTCTTGCAAAATTTGCATTTCGCCCGCCATGCGGTTCGTGAAAACCGAAGATTTGAAGATCGAATCGAGGTTTTTGGCACTCCATACCCCTAAAGCATACCACATCGTACTCGCCTCACCCATGCTGTAGCCCAAAGCCATCGAAGGCTTGATCTGCAATTCGTTCATGACGACTTTGGTAAAAATCGCCGAAAAAGCCGAACCAATCGCCATTTGGGAAAGCGTATCGAAGCGGTATTTGCGTTTGATCTCGTCCGATTGGTTTTTGAGATTGGGGTTTTGCAGGTTAATTTCCGAATTTTGCAGGCGCGGGTAGAGTTTTTCAGTCATCAAAACGCTTTCCACGTCCGACACCATTTCGCCAAAATCTTGTAATAAATTGGGAAATAATTGAAATATATCTTTTCCCAAACCCAAATACGCACTTGCCGCCCCCGAATAGACCAAAGCTACTTTCGCCTCTTTTCCCACAGGATTGGGTTCGAAAAAACTGCCCGAAGGCGTTTGCCAAGCCCGCCCCGAACGCAGTGCAAGTGGCACACCTTTTCGAGCAAAATCGATTTCTTGGATCAGGGTTTCTGGTTTGGCAAGCAAGCAAACCGCAAAACGACTATCTTGTTTTTGATCGATATTCCACCTTGCTAAATCCTGAAAATCAGGCACTTCCAAAAATTTAAGTGCCAAATCATTGAGTTTTTGTGCCAATTCGACTTCAGAATTTCCTGTAATAGGAAACAAAGTTTCGCCCGAATGAGCCAATAAAATAGACGATTGAGTGGATTTCATCTGCACCTTGCCTACCGAATAATTGAGAGTTTTGGTTTTTCAGGGGCAAAAGTAGGGAAAAAAATTGGTTTTGGAAGAAGGAAAATTTGGAATAGTTTAAAGGCGTTAAATTTAATTCATAAAGTTTGTAATAATAGCTATAGGTGATTTTTCTCATTTTTTTTACAAAAACAGAGGCTTATTTTTGTAAAAAAAACGAACATGATAAATAATTTCTGTCTGCACGATTTGATCCGCCGTTATGATCAGCCAACGCCGCGCTATACCAGTTACCCGACCGTTCCTTTTTGGGACGAAAGCAGTTTTTCGCCCGAAAATTGGAAAAAACAAGTCAAAACTGTTTTTCAAAACAATCCCAAAAAAGGCTTGAGTTTGTATATTCACCTGCCTTTTTGCGAAAAACTTTGTACCTATTGCGGTTGCAACAAGCGCATTACCACGAACCATAAAGTCGAAACACCTTACTTGGAAACGGCGGTCGTAAGGGAATGGGAAATGTATCTACAAATACTTGAAAATGAACCGATTATACAAGAATTGCATTTGGGTGGTGGTACTCCTACTTTTTTTCTGCTCAAAATTCAAAAAAAATGTTAGGCAAAATTTTCGCCAAAGCCCAATTAGGAAAAAATGCAGAATTGAGTTTCGAGGCGCACCCCAATTCTACAAGCTATGAACATCTGAAAACGCTTTTCGATCTGGGATTTCGGCGTTTGAGTGTAGGAATACAAGATTTTGACCCAAAAGTACAATATATTATCAACCGTCCGCAGAGTTTCGAGCAGACCAAAAAAGTATTTGACGAGGCTCGGCAGTTGGGTTATGAATCAATCAATGCGGATATTATTTACGGTTTGCCTTTCCAAACCCCTGAAAGTATCTCCTTGACTATCAAGCATATACAAACGCTTATGCCTGAAAGAATCGCTTTTTATAGCTATGCTCACGTGCCTTGGAAAAGCCCTGCCCAGCGCCGCTACACGGAAGCTGATCTGCCACAAGCTGAAGAAAAGCGCCGTCTATACGAAATAGGGCGTGAAATGCTCGAACATTCAGGTTACAAAGAAATTGGTATGGATCATTTTGCTCTGCCGACCGATCCGCTGTATCAAGCCCTCCAAAACCAAACTTTGCACCGCAATTTTATGGGTTATACTACCCAATCAACCGATTTGCTGATTGGTTTGGGCGTTTCGAGCATTGGTGATTCGGGTTTGGGTTTCGCCCAAAATATCAAGGAAGTTGAGCAATATCAAGAAACGGTAGGCAAAGGCGAATTGCCTGTTTGGAAAGGGCATAGTTTGGACACGGAAGACCGAATTTTGCGAAAACACATTATGAATCTGATGTGCAAAGGCGAAACGGCTTGGGAAAGACCCCAACTTTATACGCACTTTTTGCCCGAAGCTTTGGAAAAGTTAAAATCTCTGGAGGCAGACAAATTGGTAGATTTGAGAGAAAAAAGTGTAAAGATAACCGATTTGGGCAAAATATTTTTAAGAAATATTGCCATGCAGTTTGATGCTCGGTACTGGGAACGCCAGCAAGAAAAAAGTGAAAAACCGCTTTTTAGTAAAGCAATTTAGAGATTTGTATTTCGTTCGTCTAAACTTCTGAATCAAATCCAATAAATGATCTTAAAAAAACGAAATTGTAAGACATCATTAATGTATATTTGTGAGAATCTTATACAAAAATAAGATATATACGCTTATTTTATCACTTTCTCAAAAAACACAAAATAGTTTCTCAATATACTTTTAAGGGACTTACACAAATTTTTTCTAAAAAACAACAACATGAAACTCATCACGAAACTTATCATTCCTTTGATCGTCTTGATTGTAGGAATCATGGCTTGGGAAACCGTAAAAGCCAATTTATTTCCAAAAAAGGAAATCGTTTCTTCCCATGACATTGCCATCAAGATCGAAACGCTTGGTAAGCTCGAATTGGTCAAATACAAAATCAAAGACGTGGTTGAGTATGAGGTGATCAAGCGTTTTTTGCCCAATACGAAAGCTGTTCTCATGATTGCGGGTGAAGCGGTCGGTTGTATCGATTTACAGAAAATAAAACAGGAAGACATTAGCGAAGACGGCGAAACGATTACGGTCATTCTGCCGCAACCCGAACTCTGTTATGTAAAAATAAACCATTCAGAATCAAAGGTTTATGATACGAAATTTGCTATTTTGGAAGGTGCAACCCTGTTGGACAAAGCCTACAAAGAAGCCGAAAAGCAATTAGAAAAAACGGTTTTGGCAACCAGCATCATGCAGGAAACCCGCCAAACTGCCACGAAAATCTTGGTTCCTATGCTCGAAAATTTTGCCAAGAAGAAGGTAGTGCTGAAGTTTAAAGAGTAGTGTGATTTGTATAAAGTTTATGAATAAATCTGTAGCATACCCTTTAGGGTGTGCTAATATATTGATTTTCAAGCTATTATAAACACCCTAAAGGGCCTTACGCAAATTATTCATAAACTTTAATAAAGAAAAAATACTTTCTGAAAAAATCTTAAAAAATGAACAAACCCCTGTCCGAAAATGTACGGATCGGGGTTTTGTATTTTTTGTAAATAATTGAAAATCAATGTTTTAAAAAATTGGTATTTGTTTGGCATAAAAGGAAAGAAACCAAATAACACAAATTTTGGAAAGTCCTCATTCGGAAACTCAAATTAATTAATATAAAAACACTTCAATTTTTACTTGTATGAAAAAGATATTATTTTTTACACTTGTTTATTTTATTTTTCAAATGTTGTGTTTTGCCCAATCAAAAATTGGTACGGTTTCAGGACGAATTCTTGATGAAAAAAATGAGGCTGTTCCCTTTGCCAATGTACTGCTTTTGAACCCAAAAGATTCGGCAATGGTTCGCGGGGCGGTTACGGATATGGAAGGCAAATTTATTATCGAAAAAATTGCCGAAGGCAATTATGTGCTATCGGCTCGAATGATAGGTTACAAAAATTCGGTCAAAGCCTTCGAAATTACAGCGGCAAATCCTACGGTCGATTTGGGAACATTTGCTTTGGCAACGGCGGCAACGCAACTCCAAGAAGTGGCTGTTACGGCACAAAAACCAATGATCGAGGTAAAAAACAATGCCATCATTTTGAACGTAGCAAGTAGCCCGACTCTGGGAACAGGTACGGCGTATGACGTATTGGCAAAAGCCCCAGGCGTAAGTACCGATCAGGACGGACGAATTTCGTTGAAAGGCAAACAAAACGTTATGGTGATGATGGACGGCAAACTGACCTATCTTTCGCAAGACGAATTGAGCCGTCTGTTACAAAGTATGCCCGCCGAAAATATCGAAAGCATTGAGGTCATAGAAAACCCTTCAGCAAAATATGACGCATCGGGCAATTCGGGCATTATCAATATTGTGCTGAAAAAAGATAAAAATTTGGGCTTAAATGGTAGCGTGAATTTGGGAATTATGCAAGGGATCTACCCCAAATATAACGGAGGAGCCAGTTTTAATTTCCGCCAAAAACACTATAATATATTTGGAAATTACAATTTATTCTCCGCCGAACGTTACAATAAATTGGAAATCAATCGGGAAGTTCCTTACCAAAATGATTATACCTATTTCAAGGGTGTTTCGCCTATGAAAAGTGAAAATTTGAACAATAATTTCAAAATGGGTGCAGATTTCTTTTTGGATAAAAACACGACTATTGGCGTTTTAGCATCGGGCAATGTAGGTTTTTGGCATGGCAAAAACGAAGGAGTTACGGGCATTACAGGCAAAAGTCCAAGCCCTTATGACGAATTGCGGGCAACAAACGATCAGCGAGATAATTGGCAAAATGGT
>JAAFHK010000241.1 GCA_013297565.1 Cytophagales bacterium | reverse complement strand
ATTCAAAAAGGCAATTCACGAAGTATTAGATCATTTAGAAAATTACAAAACAGAACTAAATTCTTTGTTAAGTCCCAATTTTCAATCATTCAAAAATGTGAAAGTTGTAAAGGTTTAAAGTATAAATTGCCTCAATCTCATAAAGTAAAAAATGAGCAGTTACAAGGCTATGTCTACATTGCTACCAGCCCAAAAACGGATATGCTTAATCTATGGAAAACAGATTTTGCAATAGCCGCCACCCAATCTGAAACACTTGATGATTGCTGGACTTGTTGTTCAATGTATGAAGATGGTAGTCAGTGTGGCTGTGATTGTACAAACCCAAATTTTGATCTTGATAAGAAGTGCACAATGGCTTATGTTGAAGACCCAGAGCCGACATAAAACCCTTTAAATGCAAGAACGGAAAAACCTAAAAAACCTTTGTTAAATAGTGCTTACGGAGTACGTAATGAACTCAAAAAACAAAATACAGACTTGGCAAGCACAATCCTAAAAATCTACTACAATCCTAAGAATCAGGAGGAAGTAAAACGTATTTTTAAGCAACACCCTCACATGAAAGAAAAAGGGAAAAAATTGCTCACAAATATGTTACCGCACAGTTTGGCATTTGGAATAAATGCCGATACACAGGAGGTGAATACCGAACTTGTAATAGAAACAGAAATGTTTTTGACAGAATTATCCACCTTATCCTCATCACAAACACCTTTGACTGAAGATGTAAAGATGATGCTTGAAGCGTTGAACCTAAAAACTACTAAAGGTTTAACGACCATGAAAGCATGGCGTAAAATGGAACATAACTTTGCTCAAAACAACAAAAAAGATAAAAAATAAAAATCTAATTTTGGGTAGTAGAATTTCTATTACCCAAAATTTTTAATTTTTAAAAATATGACTAAAAAATACAGGTTAATCGCACTTAAAAATGAGGTTTTTATTAATAATTCATAGTCCTTTAGGACTTATATATTGGTAGAAATCTTGATCCCCTTGTTTCGATGTTCCGTAGGAACTGAAAATTTAGTTCCTACGGAACATCGAAATGATATTTGATCAATTTCTATCCATATTTAGCACCGATGGTGCATAAATTCAGTAAATAATCAAAATCATTTTCTTAAAAAAGAATACAAAACGCCCAAATTTGGTGCGATTAACCTGTAAAAAATACCTTATTCTAAGCCTAAGCATTGCTTTTTTATTTGGTTTTTCAGTTTTTTTCCACGAATGTGTACATTATACAGCTGATTACTTTATGGGAGCTACCGAAATACGGCTTTCCTACGATAGAGTTTATGCCAAACCCCTTTACACCAAAGAGGCGCAAGAAATTCGTAAAAAAAACTGGGACGAAAAAAGGAATAAACTTCGAGAAAACTTTCCTGAAAAAACACACTATTTGTTTTTGAAAGAACAAATAATAAGCCATATCATCATTAGCTCTGCCAGTGCGCCCGTTACCATTTTTTTTATTTCTACAGTCGTTTGGTGGGTGGTGTTTTTTAATCGACGCTTGATTCAGATGGACTCATTATTGGGTAAAATACTCTTTCCAATGGCTACCATTATGGGAGCAGAAGTTTTGCAGATGGTTATCTATACAGTATCTTACTTTATAGGTAGCCAAAAAAGGTATGGTATTGATTTAGCCAAAACTGCGTCTTGGCTTGGTCTGCCTAATGGTTTGTTGGTTTATACTACAGGTATTTTAGCCAGTCTGATGTTAGGTTTTTTAGTATTTAAGATTATTCCCAGAACAGAACGCCTACCTATTATTATTTCAGGATTAGCAGGTGCGTTTTTAGGTTATGTACTGTGGTTTCACTTGCTGGGACCTTGGTTATTGCCTGATATTCCATTAGCTAAGGAATAAAAAGAGTGTTATCTTGCCATTCGATACATTAAAATATTGGGCTGAAAATATTCCTCTGCCTCTTCGTAAGGAATTTCGTTGCCGTTTTCGGAAACTGCCACAAAAACTAATTGGACTTCGTTTGGGTTGTTTTCATCAATTTCGATAGTATAAACAATGTCCCATTTTGCCCCTTCGTCATCTTTAATGGTAAAAACAAGCGTATTTTCTTCGTATTTGCCTATTTTTCTGCGGCTCAAAGCCCAAACTCCGTTTTGTGTTTCGTCTGGGTATTTTTCCGAATAGGTATTATTTGCTCGAAAACTGGTAATAATTTCCTCACCTGTAGCCGCATCTTCCCAAGTCCAACGTCCCAAAATGAGTTTGGCATAATCAATTTGGGTGAAATTACTGTGGTTTTCTTGGTTTATTTCGCCTTCTTTGTAAAACAAGTCGATCTGATCGCTTTCGTCCAAACCAAAAAAATATTCGCTATTATTTTCCAATTCATAATACAGCGTTTCGCCGTTTGCCCGAAAACTTAAGGTAGCATAAGCCTGATTAATACCTGCTTTTTTGCCTGCTTCCAACCTAATAACTTGCGTTTTGCTTGCGTCCCAGTCCGAATTGGGCAAATTATTATCAATGGTAAAACGGATTAGGTTTTCGGTAAAATTTTCGACCGTAATCGTGCCTTTTAGGTTTGGATTCGGCAGAGGATCGGGTTGTGGTTTTATGTCGTTGTCCGTATTTTGATCTGTCTGATTGCCGCTATTTTTGGGATTTGGCATGGAATATGCTTTGGCAGTTTGGTTTTTTATGCCTTTTTGTGCCAATTCGCTTCGTTCTTCAGCACTCATTCGCATAAACATTTGCGAGGTTTTGTCTTTGGCATTTTTAAAAATTGCCTGCCAATCATTGGTTGGTTTTTTGATCAAACCTTCTTTTACGAAATAATAAGTAAAAAAGCCTCCAAAATGATCATTCGACCAAGCATATTCTCCTTCGGTAGAGGCGGAAAGGTGCATAAAACCTTGATATTTTAGGAATAAATCTTTATAGATTTGGTCGTATGCCCCCGATTCGGTTTGCTGATTTCCTTTGCCAAAACTGCGGGTTACAGAAAGTCCGTCAATATCATTTGAGCAGGC
Source organism: Cytophagales bacterium (assembly GCA_013297565.1). GTDB lineage: Bacteria > Bacteroidota > Bacteroidia > Cytophagales > Thermoflexibacteraceae > JAAFHK01. Next base: position 3,516 of record JAAFHK010000241.1, on the reverse strand, counting down.
GTCTGTAATCAATATTTTCAAACGAGCCGCTTTGGGTTTAAGCCAAGTTTCTAATTCGTTCCGCCACAAATCTTTTTCATCGGCAGTCATCAAAAACGTTTTCTTGTCTTGCATACCGCCATGTCCGCTAAAATATACCATTACTACATCATCATTGCCAGTTTGCAAATTTTGCAAAGCCATTTTTATATTGGCTTTAGTGGCTTTTGTACCTTGCAAAATGATTTTTTCTACTTTCAAAATATTTCTTTTTTCCAAAATATTGAATAACTGTGTCATTGTACCCATGTCGACTCGCACACTTTGGGCAATGTTATTGTTTTCGGAACTTATATAATTATCGCAAATAATCAAAACCGCTTTCAAAGTGCTGTTCGTATTTTCCTTTCCCATTTTTTCGAGTTCGAAATTGGCAGAAAATAGGGGAGAAGGCAAATTTTGGGCTTGGGCAAGACCCATTCCCAAACAAAATCCACAAAAAAGCAAAACTTTGCTAAGTGTTTTCATGTTATTTCTCCTTAAATAATTAATGTTCTACTTTCGTAATCAAAAATTGGTCTTTGACAAACACCAGCGTATAAGCCAAAAGATTGCGTTTGGAAGCCAACACCGAATCGGAGGCTATGTAATTTCGGATTTGCGTGGCGGCTTCTGCCTGAATTTCAAGTATTTTACTTTCTGTTGCCTCGCTTTTTTTCAAATATTTCAACTCAAAAGCATATTCAAAATCGGCATGGCGATTGTTTGGGGCAATAAACGCCAAATCCATATAGCCTTCGGGGGTTTCGCGTTCGGAATAGACTTGATAGGTTCGGGTATAAAGCACGTAGGCGATCATGAGCATTTTGATATATTTTTCATCAAAATTTTGATAATCTCGGTTCGAAAGTGTCTGCAAAACGTCCGTAATCATTGCCATAAAAGGCTGCAAATTGCCCTGAATCATGGTTCTTACGGCTTCCCTGATGCGTCCTTCGGTATAAGGCAATTTTTCCCTTTCGGTCAGCAGCCAAGCAAAATATTCCCAGTACAATTCCTTGATCACGTAGTTTGGAATGGTAAAAACCGCTTCTAAATTTTCCTCTCCGTTCAAAGTCAAATAACCCATGTAGTACAAAAAACTAATAAATTGGTTGTCCTCAAATCCCCGATCAAAGGAAAATTGGACAATCAAATTGCCTGTAATTTTGCCCTGATAGAGGATTTTTTCCAAAAGGGCATAATTGCCTTCAGGATTTTGGATTTCAAACATTTTCCGTAGTTTGCCATAATCAGGGGCGATATTGGGATCGAGCATTTCGCGTGGATATTCTTGAAAGCGCTGAAAATGCTTGAAACAATACAGCACCATGTCCGAATTGTAGATCGTATGAGGGCTTTCCAAATGAAAGCAATAACCATTGTACCAATCTCGTAAATCTTTCATAATCAAGTCTTTGCGGCTCGAATCTTGCAAAATTAGATCGAGGGTTTGGCTTACTTCGGGTTCTGTAAAACCCATCATATCGTGAAAATCAATTTCGGTCGTGAGGTGCGTAATAATGTTGAATCCGCTTGTCAAACTATCCAAAGTTACGGGCGAAACGCCTGTAATAAAAAGCCGATCTACAATACCTTGTTGTGTCGCAATTTTGATGCTTTCGTAAAATTTGCGGACATACCCGTTTTGCGTAACTGCTTTTTTGAATTGCTGCAAATCTTGTATCAGGATTTCATTCGTAAAATGATCGTATTCGTCTATAATGAGGTAAATGGGTGGTTTTTCGGCAAGGCTATGGTAAAGGTCAAAAAACCTTTTGATTGCCAATTCAGGCGTAGTTTGTTGTTGAATTTCTTTGGCTTGTTCTGCGGTAAAAACTTTATAAATATTATTGAAAGTACCCAAATATATCTTGATTGTTTCCAAAAAACCATGATAAGCGCTTTCTTCGGTTCGGGTATCGATAGCCGAAAAATCCATTTTGAGGACATAATAGGCATTAGCATTTGGGGTAGGATTTTGCCCAATATAGTATTTTCCAAATATTTCCTTGAAAATTTCCTTGTGCCGAATGTCGTAGTAATATTCCAAAATAGACACAAAAAGGCTTTTCCCAATACGGCGAGGGCGCAGAAAAGCCAAGTATTGCTCTTGCAAATTTTCTAATTTTGCCACAAAAGGCGTTTTATCAGAAAAAAAATAATTACCTCTCACTAATTTCAGGAAATTACTAATCCCGTAAGGAAATTTGATGGTTTGCATTTTTCAAAAATGGTATAAAATTATTTTTATTCCTTCCCTTTTTTTCCGTTTTTGGCTTTGCTCACTTGCTGATCCAAACCTGAAAGCAGCTTATTAAGTTCGTCTTCGGTTTTTACCAAAACTTTACGTGCTTTGCTTCCTTCGAATGCCCCCACCACGCCCGCCGCTTCGAGCTGGTCTATGATTCGCCCTGCGCGGTTATACCCTAAACTCAATTTGCGTTGGATCAAAGACGTACTTCCCTGTTGATGCGTTACGACAAGCCGCGCCGCTTCTTCAAACATTCCATCACGATTATCCAAATCCACTTTTTCGACTTCCGCATTTTCGTCTATGTATTCAGGAAGTTGATACGCATTGGGGAAACCTCTTTGACTGCTGATAAAATCACAAAGATTTTCGATTTCGTCCGTATCCACGAACGGACATTGCAAGCGGATAATTTCCGAACCGTTCGAAAGCAACATATCACCTTGCCCAACCAACTGCTCCGCCCCGCCTGTATCGAGAATGGTTCGTGAATCGACTTTGGAAGTAACCTTAAACGAAAGCCTTGCGGGAAAATTTGCCTTGATAATCCCTGTAATCACATTCACCGAAGGGCGTTGCGTAGCCACAACCAAGTGAATCCCAATGGCACGTGCCAACTGTGCAAGGCGCGCTATTGGCATCTCGACCTCTTTGCCTGCGGTCATCATCAAATCTGCCAATTCGTCTATGACTAATACTATATAAGGTAGATAACGGTGTCCGTCTTCGGGATTTAATAGCCGTTTTACATATTTGGCGTTATATTCCTTGAGATTTCGGCAGTGCGCGGTCTTCAAAAGGTTGTAACGAACGTCCATTTCGATACATAAAGAGTTAAGCGTATGCACTACCAGCTTAGTGTCGGTTATAATAGGTTCTTCGGAGTTAGGCAAAGCGGCTAAAAAGTGTCTTTCTAATTTATTAAATAGCGAAAGTTCTACCTTTTTGGGATCAACCAATACCAATTTGAGTTCTGAAGGGTGTTTTTTGTAGATCAAAGAAGCCAAAATTACATTCAAACCTACCGATTTCCCTTGTCCTGTAGCTCCCGCCATTAATAAGTGAGGCATTTTGGCAAGATCAGTAACAAAAACCTCGTTCGAAATGGTTTTCCCCAATACTATAGGGAGTTCTTTCTGACTTCCCGCAAAGCGTTCGTGTGAAAGCACCATGCGGATCGGCACCATTTCTCGGTTTTTGTTTGGCACTTCGATCCCAATCGTCCCTTGACCTGGCATAGGGGC
>JAAFHK010000239.1 GCA_013297565.1 Cytophagales bacterium | reverse complement strand
TGAATATTTTGGAGGAAATAGTAGTAACGAAACAGATTACCGAAGCGCACGAAATCCTGAATCAGTTGGATTTTCGGATTCGTCATGCCCTCAAACAAAACGAAACCCGCAACCGCGACGGCATGGACGTGGCAATTTGTGTGATCGATAAAGAAAAAGGTATTTTGGACTATGCAGGAGCAAAAAATCCTATTTATTGGGTTCAAAACCACGAATTTCAGGAAATAAAAGCCGATAAAAAATCGATAGGCGGACAACCGACCGAAGAAAAAAGCAGTTTTACTTCGCACCAAATCCCTATTGAAAACGAGAACATTTTTTACCTTTTTTCGGACGGTTATCAAGACCAATTTGGGGGAGAAAAGAACCAGAAATTTATGGTCAAACGTTTTCGCGAACTTTTGTTTTCGATTCACGCCAAACCAATTCCTGAACAAAAAGAAATTTTGGAAACCGTAATAGAAGATTGGAAACAAGGTATTTATGAACAAACGGACGACATTTTGGTCATGGGCATAAAAATTTAAAATAAAAATTGATCAATTTTACTTATCTTTGTCCAACCCTAAACACCGAGTTTCGTTATTTAGGTATTCTTTTTGCAGAAAGGAAACAGAAATTATGACCTTTTTCAAATATTGGATAAGCAAAATCAAACGCATTTTTATGGAGCAGACTTCTACGGCAAGACAAAATCTTACTCAAAAGCAAAAAAAAGGCACTTTGACCTTGCAAGTCAAGGCGGCTGAACCCTATAACCGTCCGCACGACAAAATTTTTGTGGCGGGGACTTTTAATCATTGGAATCCGCATGACGAGGCTTTTGTGATGGAATCTAAACGCAAAGGCGTTTTTGAAATCAAAATTCCTGTAGTTTTAGGCGTTCCTGTCGAATACAAATATACGCGCGGTTCTTGGGATACGGCAGAGGCGAATCGGGACGGCTCGGAAACGCAGAATCGACACGCTTTGATCGAAAAAAGTACGAAAATAACGGACATAATTGTGGAGTGGAAAGGGCAAAAACCAAGCACCGCTTTGTCAAATGTTCATTTTTTTGCCGAAAAAATGCCTTTTCCGCAACTCAATACGGAACGCAAAGTTTGGGTTTATTTGCCTTTGGGCTACCAAAACAACCCCGCACAGCGCTACCCCGTACTCTATATGCAAGATGGGCAAAACCTGTTCGATGCCCGCTACGCCTCTTATGGCGAATGGGGGATTGACAAGGTAATGAACCAAATTGAGCAAAAAACGGGACGAGGGGCAATTATTATAGCCACCGAACACGCACACGACAAACGCATACACGAATATTCTCCTTTTCCGCACCCGCATCATGGCGGCGGACAGGCAAATGAATATTTGGATTTTCTGGTAAATACGCTAAAACCTTTGGTAGATAAGCAATTACGAACTTTGCCTGATCGCAACAATACACTCATTGGTGGAAGCTCGATGGGCGGTTTGGTTTCTTTGTATGGCGGCTTGAAATACCAAGAAATTTTTGGGAAATGGTTAATTTTTTCGCCTTCGCTTTGGTTTTCGTCCCAAATTTTTGATTATGCCCAAGACACAGGAAAACGCCTGCCTTGCCAAATTTACCTGATGGCGGGTGAGAAAGAAAGTAAATTTCTTGTCCCAAACCTCACGCGTATGTATAAAATCCTAAAAAACAGCGGTTTTGAGGATAAAAAGGAACTTAAATTTGTGCTTCGCCCCGAAGGATCGCACACCGAACATTTTTGGGGAAGTGAGTTTGGCGAAGCCTACAAATGGCTTTTGGGGATTTGATAAAAGTTTTATGGATAAAAAAATAGACTGTTAGCGATAGCAGTCTATACTTAACATATAGCCCTTTTTATGTCCCACCAATTTGCCCTATAATTTAGGATAAAATCATGCTCGAAAATATTACTATCATCGAATTAGCCAGCGTGTTGGCAGGACCTTCCGTAGGGCAGTTTTTTGCCGAATTGGGGGCGAACGTGATCAAAATCGAAAACCCCAAACAAGGCGGAGATGTAACCCGAACTTGGCGTTTGCCTTCCGAAAACCCCGACTCGCTTTCAGCCTATTTTTGCAGTGCCAATTTTGGAAAAAAATCTTTGGCGCTCGATCTTACGAACCCCGAAGGACAAAAAATACTGCACCAATTAGCCCAAAAAGCCGATATAGTCATTGCAAGTTATAAGGCAGGCGATGCCCAAAAAATGAAAGCCGATTATGAAACCTTGAAAAAGTACAATTCGAGGCTTATTTACGGACACATTACAGGTTATCAAAACGATAGGGTAGGGTATGATGCCATTATCCAAGCCGAAGCGGGTTTTATGGCAATGAACGGCTATCCTGATTCGCCACCTACCAAAATGCCTGTTGCCCTTGTCGATGTTTTGGCGGCACACCAGCTCAAAGAAAGCCTATTGTTGGCTCTACTCAAACGCACCCAGACAGGTTTGGGCGAATATGTGCGGGTTTCACTTTTCGATTCGGCGGTGGCTTCTTTGGCAAATCAGGCTACGAATTGGCTTGTGGCGGGGCATATTCCCAAACGAATGGGGAGCGCACACCCCAATATTGTACCGTATGGAACTTGTTTTGAAACCGAAGACTCGAAAATGATTTTGGTAGCGGTTGGGAATGATCGGCAATTTGCGGATTTGTGTCAAATTTTGGGAAATGCGGAATGGGCAAAAGACGCGCGTTTTGCTACAAATCCCAAAAGAGTACAAAACAGGGAAATTCTTTTGGAAAAATTAATCAAAAAGTTTAAAAATTTCACCAAAACGTACCTTTTGGAACAATTCGAAAAACACCAAGTACCTGCGGGCGGAATCAACGAAATGCCTGAAGTTTTTGGGCAAGAAGAAGCCAAGCGTATTGTTTTGGAAGATAAAGACTTGAATATGAAAGGTTTGCGAAATTTTGTAGGTGTTTTTGAGAATCAAAATTGGAAAAACCTAAGCCCTCCGCCAAGACTCGGCGAACATAATGAGGAAATTTTGAAGGAGTTTTTAGGCTAAAACCTTAAGCCCTTGTTGGTTTTCGAAACTCGCAAGGGCTGTAAAAAATATGGATTTTCAAAATAACCAATCTCTTGCTTCTTTTTCGTTTTCAAAGTATTTAATTTCGATAGGATTGGGTGTTTTTCGAGCTACGGCTATTTCGTCTTCAGTTTGTTTGACTGACATTTGCACAAAAATATCTCGACTTACCAAAAACGAAATCTTTTGCACACCAGCCTGCGCCGTTTTGAAAGCAATGTTTTGAGTGTACCAAAGTTGTAAGGGCGGATCAATCACAAATTCCATCTCTATAGTATTGATAAAGAGGTACTTAGGCTTATGTTCCAGTACTTTTTCGGCGTAGGTCAAGGTTTCTTTTTTAAATTCGTCTTCGGACATGAGCAGTGTTTCTTTTGCCCAAGTCCATTCGAAAAGTTGCTTTTCGGGCAGAAAAAAGAGGTTTTGATATTTGTTTTTAATTAGCTCCATGTTGTTTTGGAAATGAAGTTAGGGAAAAATGGAAAGCAAGATAAGTATTTTTTGTTAAATAAAAAATATGAAATTTTTTTTTCATATTTTGCAATGGACAATCCGTTTTTCTGTTGATCAAACAAATAATTTTTTTTCTTTTATGAACCGTCTAATTTTTTTTCTATGCGCTATTTTCGTGTTTGCCTTGTCAGTAAATGCCCAAGAACTCAAAATAAGCCCTAAAATTCTCAATCTCGACTGTTCCAAACCGCGCGGTTCGCAGGAAATTACGCACGTCATGTTGCATTTTTGTAGTGATGCTTTGCACAATCCTAATAATCCGTACAGCGTTCAGCGAATTGCTGATATTTTTGAACAATACAAGGTTTCGGCGCATTATCTCATAGATCGGGAGGGTAATGTTCATCAGTTTGTAGTAGAGGATCGCATGGCTTTTCATGCAGGAAAAGGCAAATTGCCTTTCGAACCCAATTACGAAAATAGCATGAACAGCCGTTCGATTGGGATCGAAATGTTGGCGATTGGGACGGAACAAGAAATGAAAATGTTTATGTCCCCGCAGCACTACCGCAAAATAGATCAGAAATTTGTAGGTTTTACTGAAGCCCAATACAAAAGCTTGAATTTGCTTTTGAAAGATATTCAAAAACGAAACCCTGCCGTTTTGTATGATCGCAAGCATATCGTTGGGCATGACGAATACAATACTACCCAACGCAGCGATCCTGGATCGCTTTTCGATTGGAAAAAAATAGGATTGAGGAGAGAAAGATAAAAAAATGCTCATTTCGAAACTTACGCCCCAACGCCTCGCTAATGCCTTTCAATTATGGACAAGTTACCAAAAGGCACGCAAAGGCTATGATCCTGTTCCAAAGGGTTTGCCCATGAGTCTTTCGGTCGAGCCGACTACGGCGTGTAACCTTCGCTGTCCCGAATGCCCAAGCGGTTTGCGGAGTTTTACGCGCCCTACGGGAAAAATCAGCGCTGCTACTTTCGAAAAAATCATTGATGAATTGCACAAAACCCTGATTTATTTGACTTTTTATTTTCAAGGCGAACCCTACCTGCACCCCCAATTTACGGACATGGTGCATTATGCCCACAGCAAACGAATCTATACGGCAACTTCGACCAATGCGCATTTCCTAAGCCTCGAAAACGCCGAAAAAACCGTAAAATCCGGCTTAGACAAACTCATTATTTCGATAGATGGTACAAGCCAAGAAACTTATGAAGCCTACCGAAAGGGCGGAAAACTCCAAAAGGTGATAGAGGGAACACAAAACATGGTTTTGATGAAAAAAAAACTGCGTTCTCGAACTCCGCATTTGGTTTTCCAATTTTTGGTCGTTCGTCCCAATGAACACCAGATTAACGAAGTTCGGAAATTAACTAAAGAAATGGGAGTCAATGAGTTACAACTCAAAACTGCCCAGATTTATGATTACCAAAACGGTTCGGATCTGCTCCCAAGCGATCAGTCTTTTTCGCGCTATGCCTTGCAAAATGATGGCAGTTTTCGGATCAAAAATGATTTTAAGGACGAATGTTGGCGTATGTGGCAGGGCTGTGTGATTACTTGGGACGGGCGGGTTGTGCCTTGCTGTTTCGATAAAGACGCACATCATGTTTTGGGAAACGTATTGGAGCAGGACTTCAGGACTATTTGGCAAAGTGCTGAATATCAAGCATTTAGAACACAATTATTCAACAATCGTTCGCAGATCGAAATTTGTAAAAACTGCACCGAAGGCACAAGAAAAGAGTAGTATTGTCTATTTTTGTACGCTAAAGCGCATTCATTTACAAGATTTTAAAAAATTAAAAAACTATTTGGTTTGCTCTATTTTTATTTTGTTTTTTGTCTGTCTATTCGGATCGATTACCAGAAAAAAGTAAAAAAATCTTATATAAGAAAAAAACATGGCTATTTTACTCACTATCCGTATTTATCAAAAAATGTCGTGTAGGAAGCATTTTACCAATACATTTTAAATCACTACTAAAAATTTAATTCTATGGAAATTTATCGTACTAAGTACATTGTTCGCCGTTTTGATGCTGGTCGGGGCATACTTTATTCGACATGGTCATTCAATACCGAACTCATGACCAAAGAGGAGTTTAAGACCGAAATGCTAATGCTGCCCGACCAGATTGGGCAATACGGAGCAAAATTTTTGCTTTCCAATTTACAAAACTTGCGTTTCATAATCGAACCTGACTTGCAGACCTGGCTTGTTCAGACAATTATCCCAAAATTTACAGAAATAGGGCTTCGAAAACAGGCAATCGTAGTTCCAGAAGATTTTTTTACCCAAATAGCTTTGGAACAGACCATTGATGAGCTTGAGGACGTATCTCATGAGAATCAATCTCGGTTTTTTCCAAGTGAAACCGAAGCCGAAAAATGGTTAATTTGAAATTTTCTTGAGTTTTTCATTTTAAAAACCTCTCTTTTTTAGTTGTTTTTTTCTAAAACCATTTATCGTATATTTACGTTATACGATAAAGAAACTGACATATAAATTATGGCATACCAAACCAAAACCATAGAATACGCAGAGCATCAGGTCAGAATAGCCCAATTTGCTAAGGCACTTTCGCACCCAGCTCGGATTGCTATCATTGAACTCTTACACAGCCAAGGCGATTGTTTTTGTGGAAACCTTGTTGATGAATTGCCTATTTCGCAATCGACCGTTTCCCAACATTTGAAGGAACTCAAAGAAGCAGGTTTGATCATCTCGATGGATATGCCTCCGAAAGTAAAATATTGTTTGGACAAAGAAAATTGGCTTTTAGCAAAAAAATACTTCTGCCATCTATTTGACAATAACTAAGCGAATATTTTAAAACCTTTTAAAACCTTATTTTTATGACAACGAACGTAGGTAGTGTCGACAAGACTTTTCGCCTTGTTTTAGGCGTTTTGATTGCCATTTGGGGCATTTATTTTCAAAATTGGTTTGGCTTCATTGCCATCATTCCCATCAGCACGGCGCTGTTCAGTTTCTGCCCTTTGTACTCCATCATAGGCATGAACACTTGTTCGGTCAAGCCCAAGAAATAAAAAGACTTCTATGATC
>JAAFHK010000024.1:11723-19312 GCA_013297565.1 Cytophagales bacterium | reverse complement strand
GTGCGAAACACCTGTTTCTTCCGATTGAAACCAAAGCGTTTGATTATCCACAAAACCAATATTTCCTGTCGAACCCTGCCAACTTTCTATCCCTGGTCCCCCGATCCAAGTGTCTTCATGCTGTCTGTCTATCAAACGTAACTTATTGGTTTTCAAATCCAAAGCCATAATCCAACGGTCTTTGCTGTCGGCAGATCGAAGTACCAAAACCGCATTTTTTCCATCTTCGCTATAAATCACTCCGTTCGGTACAATTTCCCGTTTCGCAGGTTTAGCCGCTTTTCGGTTGTATTCTTTGAAATAAGCAGGTTCGTCATAAATTCCCGCAACTTGCTCATAATCAAGCGTATAAGTTGTGTCTTTTTGCAAATCGTAAATCCAAAATTCATAAGACCATTGCTGATCGCCTACTTTCGAACGAGTTTGCAAATCTTCGGTATAACCTGTTTCGGTAACAAAATTGGGTACAATGGCAGTTTTGGCTTGTGTGGCAGATTTCAGCAAACGATACGTAACAAAATTTTGGTCAGGGCTTAACTGCACATTATTCACTATTTTTTCCTGCACATAAATTTTCAAAGGGCGTTTCGGTGCGTCTTCTTTCCGTTTGCTGTCCGCTTCTTTGTCCTTCTCCTTTTTTTCTTTCAAAATTTGGATCAGCTCCAACTGCTGATTTTCTAACCATTTTCGCTGTTCGTCAGGTTTGCCTGCCGAAGGTTTTGCTCCTTTCTGAAAGTCTGTAAGTTGGGTCAGCACTCCTGTTTGCAAATGCAAACTAAAAAGATTGGTATTTTTTTCGAACGTAACTAACTGATTATCAATAAATTTTGTACGAGATTCGTCCTCAACAGTGTTCGTAAGTTGTTTGATTTTACTTGTGGCAATATCAAAAACAAACAAATCACCATTTCGAGCAAATATTTTCTGCAAACGGTTTGGGCTATACGCCGCCGAAGCAGATGGAAGCAGAAAACGGGCTTCTTTGCTCATTTTTACAGGTTTTCCGCCTGTAGCCGCCACCCAATAAAGGCTTGGCGAATTTTCATTTTCAGGATTCCATTCAAAATAAACCGTTTGGCTATTTTCCGACCACGAAACATTACTGGGAGCAGTGCCGATCCATTTGGGATCACGCATAATTTTTTCGACCGTCAATTCGCCCAGAACAGCCTTGTTTTGAGCAAAAAGATTAGAAAAGAAAAATATTTGGAAGAAACAAAATAAAAATAAGAAGATATTTTTTTGCATTTTTTTGATTAAGATGATTATTGGAAAATATACTGGGTAAAAATAAGGAAAAAAAAATTTTTTATTGTACCGTAACTTGCTCATTATAAAGCACTTGCAAAACGGTTTGTCCAACGACTTTTAGCGTATTTCGGTCGATTACGTCCATATTATCGGCTTGTGTGTGCCAATAATTCCCAAAGTGAAAGCCATCAGCAGTAGGCACTTGTTGGATAATATCGACCATCGGAATTTTGGCAATGCTATTTACGTAGGCGTGATCGTCCGTAATGGCATTGCTATTTTTGTTGATAAAATAATTCCCAAAACCCGCTTTTTCAGCCGTAGCCCATACTTTATCCACCACACTTGGCGCAAAATGTACCGAAGTTCCTTCTTTGTGGAACTGGGCATCTTTAGCCCCCACCATATCGAGCAGAATCCCAAAATAGGCTACATAATTGCCTTTATGCTTGTTTTTTGACCAATATTGCGAACCCAAACACCACATATCTTCCTGGTAATTTTGCTTGGCAATGTCATCGGGCTGTCCGTAATCTTCGGCATCAAAAAAGATAATATCCACACCTACATTCAACCGACTCGAATCTGCTTGGATTGTGCGCAACACTTCGAGCAAAATACCTACACCACTTGCTCCATCACTTGCCCCCAAAATGGCTTGTGCTTGTTTTTGAGGCTCTTTTTCCTGATCCGCAAAGGGGCGTGTGTCCCAGTGCGCCGCCAGTAAAATGCGTTTGGAAAGTTCGGGACGGTACGAACCAATGATATTTCGGGCTTCCAATTTTGCTCCGCTAAACGTAGTGGCTTGAAATTTTTGTTCTATAACCTCAACTCCCATTTCTTTGAGTTTTTGGACAAGAAAATCACCGCATTTTTGATGTGGAGGCGTATTGGGTACTCTTGCCCCAAAACTTACTTGTTTTTCAACAAAAAAATATGCCGAATCTGGGTTAAAAACAGGTGTTTTTTGCAAAACAAGTTCTGTCGGAGTTTGTGTAGTTTTTTCTTCTTTTGGATTTGGGCAAGCAAAAAGGAAAAAAGCAAGCATTGGGAAAAGGGAAAATTTGTTCATGAAAAACGGATTTTAAGGTTCGATTTTTTACAAAACTATGCAAAAAAATTCGTTTTTTGAAAAATTGACTGCTTATATTTGTTCAAAATAAAGAAAAGATAGAAACATGATCTTGGAAAAATATAAAACCAAATTTGAGATCAGCCCTGAAGACGCTTGGGGAGCAGGACTTATTTCTTTTTTGGAAAAAAGCGAAAAAATAGAAACTTGGCTCAAATACCTCGAACTTTGTTATAAAAACGGCAAGGCGGCAAATCCTACCCAAAATTTTTTGAAACAAGCCGAAATCTATATCAACGATTTGGGCGAAGAATATTACCAAAGCATTTTACTTGAGTGGATCGAACAAGTTGCCAAACTAAAACCGCAATATTTTAATTATTACAACGGTTATGTCGAAACTTACTTACTAACCGAAGCTAACACCAAAATTTTCAGGTCTTTGCTCTGGACAATTTCGCTTATGCCGAAACCTAAATTGGCTTCGGCACTTGGCAGATTGGCGAATACCGCTTTTTCCAAAATTCCTGAACGTGGGGCAGTTTCCCAAAAAATCGGCAATACTTGTATTCAAATCTTGGGCGAACTTGATTTGGCGGGTGTGTCGCAACTTGCGGTTTTGCGCCTCAAAATCAAAACGAACGCAACATTGAAACTTATTAATTTACAAATCAAACAATTAGCCGATAAAAAAGGCATAACACAAAGCGAAATTGAAGATTTGGCAGTGTCGGATTTTGGTTTGGAAAATGGAAAAACGGAAATGAAGATAGGCGAATACAAAACCATTTTGAAACTCGAAGGGTACAAACCTGTCCTCGAATATTACAATTCGGAAGAGAAATTATTAAAATCCGTGCCAAGTATTTTGAAAAATGATTACCCTACTGAATTGCGAAATTGGCAGAATCAAGCAAAAGAATTGCAAAAAGTGCTAACTGCCCAAAAGCACCGCTTTGATAGTTTTTATTTGGAACAACGCACATGGAATTTTGTCCAGTTTCGGCAAACTTATTTGCAACATGGGCTTTTTCGGGTGATTGCTACGAAATTGATTTGGGAATTTGAGGAAAAGGAACGAAAAGCAAATGGAATAGGCTATGAAAATGGCTTTTTTGACCAAAAATGGGAACAAATAGATTGGATTAGTGATCAAACTACCGTTCGCCTTTGGCATCCGCTGGGTGCTGACCTCGCCGAAGTCCGCCAATGGCGTGAAAACCTGACGGAAGCCCAAATACAACAACCTTTCAAACAGGCTTTCAGAGAAGTTTATTTATTAACCGAAGCCGAAATCCGCACGAATACTTACTCGAACCGCTTTGCGGCGCACCTGCTCAAACAGCACCAATTCAGCGTTTTAGCAAAAATGCGTGGCTGGAGTTATCAACTCTTGGGTGCGTATGATGACGGTCGGGAATACACGATTACCCATAAAAATTTTCCAAATTGGGGTATAAATGTCGAATATTGGATCAATGAAGTGAGTGATTTTGATAACGAATATAATGATGCAGGAATTTGGCAATACGTAACGACCGATCAGGTGTGTTTCAAACGCAATGGGCAAAATATGCTACTTTCTGATGTGCCTCCTTTACTTTTTTCGGAAGTTTTGCGGGATGTGGATTTGTTTGTGGGCGTGGCAAGCGTAGGGAACGATCCAACCTGGAACGATCATGGGGCTGTGGCTCGTCCGCAAACCCGCTGGACGACTTATTGGGAAAGTTATTCGTTTGGGGAACTCAACGAAACTGCCATCACCCGAAAAACGGTTTTGGAAAAACTCATTCCCAAACTCAAAATTGGCAAAAAATGTCGTTTGGAAGGTAAGTTTTTGATAGTAGAGGGCAGTTTGCGAAGCTACAAAATCCATTTGGGAAGTAGCAATATTTTGATGTTGCCCAATGATCAATATTTGTGCATTGTGGCGGATCGGTCTGGGAAAAGCCAAGATCAAGTATTTTTGCCTTTCGAGGGTGACTCTACGCTTTCGTTGATCTTGAGTAAGGCATTTTTGCTGGCAGACGATCATAAAATTACGGACGAAACGATTACAAGGCAGTTAAAATATTAAAAACAGAGTAATTATGCTCAAAATACAGAATTTAAGCCTAAGTTACGGAAAAAATCAGGTCTTATATGATCTCGAAGTTGTTTGGAAAACAGGCGAAGCGCATGGGCTGGTCGGTTTGAATGGCTCGGGCAAAACGAGTCTGCTTCAGATTTTGTATGGTTTGCAAAAAGCAGATTCGGGTGAAATATTTTGGCAAGAAAAACCACTTTCTTTCAAAGAAATAGCATATCTGCCAACCGAAGCCTATTTTTATTCGCGCCTTAAGGCAAAAGATTATTTACTTTTTTTCAAAGCCCAAAATCCAAATTTTGATTTTCAAGTTTGGAATGAATTATTTGAATTGCCTTTGGACAAGATGATCGAAAGCTATTCTACGGGCATGAAAAAGAAACTGGCTTTGATGGCAGTGTTGAGTATGGATCGAGAAATTTACTTGCTTGATGAGCCTTCGAACGGAATGGATATGGAAGGAAATCAGATTTTGCGAAAAATAGTAGAGGTTTTGTGTTCGAAACAAAAATTAGTCTTGATCACTTCGCACATTCTTGCCGAACTTAAAGACACTTGTTCAAGAATACATCATTTGGAAAAAGGGAAAATACGCAAAACCTACTCAAAGGAGGATTTTGAGCAAATGGAAAGCGAAATTTTCGGACAGGAAGCAGAACAAAAATGGCGGGTGTTCGAAAAATTATAAAACAACAAATTGTTTGCCTTTACGCCATAGCCTTTCGTGCATGGTAAAAGGAGGCAAACAATTTGTTATTAGCTTTCCAAAACATTGAGTTTGATCTCGATATCGATAATTTCTTTAAAATCTTCACCAGATTCCTGCATATCTTCATCGTCTTCCTCGTAATACCAGTTGATCACAATATTTTGACTGTTTATTTTTTCTAAACGCCTAAATATTTCGACCAAGCATTTCGACGAACTCGTGTTAAAGTACTCCAACTGGATATCGAACGCAGTTTGTGGAGCAGGTTTCTGAACATACTCATCTAACCACTCGAAAAGAGGTCTATAAAACTCAATTGAGTTTTCGGGTATCGAACGCCCAGACATCAAAAATCGACCTGTTTCGGCATTGAAACTCAACTTAGGAGTTTTCGACGTTTCTTCCAAATAAAAATTTTCCATGTATCCGAAAGGCTATGTAGCAGAAATATTTACCGTTAAACTAAAAAACGAAAATTTATCGTTATGCTTGCTAAAATCATACTGTAACTTTCCGCCTGACTTGCGTGCTATATCAATAATACCAAGTCCTGCGCCCCCTTTATCGGAAATTTCTCCTGTACCCAAAACCTCACGGTATCTATCCTTGATTTCTTCGGTACTCAACAGATTAACTGCATCTATGCGTCCTTTGAGGGCTTCAACCTCCGCACTCAAAATAAAGTTACCTGTAATCACGCTATAATTTTCGCCGTTTTTAGCAAAAACAAACATGATCGCATCGTCCTCTTGCAAGGCTTCGAGATCAACATTATTAAAATGGTGATGAATGTTTTGCAAAATTTCCACTAAGACGCTGAACACCTTTTTCTTTACCATTCGTTTAGGCTCTATCTCAGCGAGTTTAGCCTGCGCCACCGTAATAAGGCTATCCAACAGCTTGCCAGAGGCAGCACCTTTATAGGACATGACCACAGCGTTGGATTGCATCTGTTGATAATAATGCTGAATGTTTAATGTACTATCCAATTTGATTAACAAATTTTAGTGGCTAACTGTTTTTGGGTGCATTCGTCTATAGTTTCAGTATTTTGCATAACTGTTACTACAACAATGCGAAGCTATGAAAAAGTTTTGACAATTAAAGTTTTAATTACATTTTTTTTTCAAAAATTAAAACTTTATTGTCAATCCTACTAATATGCCTTTTCTTACCTATAACAAAACTATGCCATTTTATCTTTTTGAATGGTTTTTTCAAAAATTATTTTTTTGCGGCATGATAGCGTATGCTTACTGCGTCCCAATTAACCACATTCCAAAAAGCGGCGATATAGTCGGGGCGGCGGTTTTGATATTTCAAATAATAGGCGTGTTCCCAAACATCAAGCCCCAAAATAGGCGTTCCTTTGATTTCGGAAACGTCCATGAGTGGATTGTCCTGATTGGGCGAAGAACCTATTGCCAAAGTGCCGTCAGCTTTTACGTACAACCACGCCCAACCTGAACCAAAGCGCGTAGAAGCGGCAGTACTGAATTGCGTTTTGAAATCTTCGAACGAACCAAAAACGTTATTAATAGCTTCTCCCAATTCGCCCGTAGGATTCGAGCCACCATGAGCAGAAAGCGTTGCCCAAAACAAGGAATGGTTATAGTGTCCGCCACCGTTGTTGCGCACAGCCCCAGAATATTTGCTAATATTTCCCAAAATTTGTTCAAGCGTAAGGTTCTCTACTTCTGTACCTGCAATCGCATTGTTGAGATTGGTTACATAAGCGTTGTGGTGCTTGCCATGATGAATTTCCATCGTTTTGGCATCAAAATACGGTTCGAGAGCATCGAAAGCATAAGGCAAAGGTGCTAATTCAAAAGCCATAATATGGAATAGGTTTAAGTGAAACCATTAAAAAATAAAACTGTATAGCAAAAACCTGTACGGTATAAGAACTTTTTAGTATAAATTCGAATCAGGGGTTTAAAATGAAACCAATAAAGAAGTAAATAGCACCGTAGGTGCTAAATCTTGGTAGAAAAACGCAAATTCCCTCCTTAAGAACGCTGTAGGCGTTAAATATAATCCGATATTTCGCCCCTACGAGGCTTTTAAAAGGAGAAAGAAATATTTTCTACCAATATTTCACGCATACGGCGTTATGAACAACTATTTAGTAGCCTGTTTTCAAGCCCTGATTCGCATTATAAAATAAAAACTTTACAAAGTTTGACAATATTTCTTCAATTCGCCAATAGCTGTTTTACAATCTTCCTCTATTTGCTCATAAACTTGAAAAACTTTATCTGATTTTTCGTTTTGGAAAATATTTTTAAGCAAAATACCTTGTTTTTCGACCAAAGTGCTAAACTGCAAGGTAACGACACTCGACTTGATTTGATGATTTAGGAATTTGATCTTATCAGTATCGCGCTCTTGGGTTAATTTTTTGAGTTCGGCAATGTACTCCTCGAACTGAATGATATAAACTTCGGCAAGCTCCTTGCTAAAATCTCTAT